>JAAYGA010000090.1 GCA_012727935.1 Pseudomonadaceae bacterium
TCAATCAGCTCCGGATTACCTATGTGAACCCAATTGGTTGCCAGAGCTGTGCTATTCCCACAATGCAAACCGTTATCCAAAATCCAAGGAATATTATCGCGATGGACAATACGCCAGATCAGTGCTTTTTGCGGGTTTAGTGTTTGACTGTAATCGTAAGCCATAGCTATTTTTTACTAACCAAAAGATAGTTTTTAATAATTTCTAATAGTTCTGTTTTCAGCATAAAAACCTCAAGGGTTGAGCGATTAAGTGCATTGAACAACAGCTCGCATGGCTTGTCACTTTAACCCAGCGGTTCTTGTTTGGCTAAGGCTTGTTGCTTGTTCAGTTTTCTGGAAGTAAGCGAGATGTTTTCACCTAAAACCAACAAACAAGGCGTTAAAATAAGCGTTAACAGGGTTGCAAAAGCCAAGCCACCCGCAATGGCGCTTGAAAGTTGCCCCCACCACTGGGTTGAAGGCGCATGCCAGCCAAGGCTAGGTTCCATTAAGTTTACATTCACACCTAGCACCATGGGTAATAAGCCCAAAATAGTGGTTATGGCGGTTAGTAATACGGGGCGTAAACGTAGGCTACCCGTTTCCAAAGCGGCTTCTATGGCACCTAAACCCTGTTGGCGAATGCGGTTGTAAGTATCAATTAATACAATGTTGTTATTCACCACTATGCCAGCCAAAGCAATAATCGCCATGCCCACCATAACAACGCCAAAAGCTTTGCCTGCCAACATTAATCCTAGCAGTACACCCGCGGTTGAAAAAATAATCGCAGAAAGCACTAAAAGGGTTTGGTAAATACTATTAAATTGCATCACCAAAATAATTAGCATAAAAAAGATAGCCACTAAAAAAGCTGTAATTAAAAAGCCCATCGCCTCTTGCATATCGGCATTTTCACCGGCAATTTTTATGGTCACACCTTCAGGCAACTCAGTAAGGAAAGGTTTTAAGGCGATTAGGCGTTCATCTAGTTGATACCCTGGTTCTAAATCGGCTTTAAGCGTAAGTGTGCGTTGTCCATTTAAACGCTTTAGGGTGCTGGTTTTGGGTGCTGGTTCTAAACGTACAAAATTACTTAACGGCACTTGCCCTGTGCTGGTGCGTAAAGTCATGCGGTTTAGCTGGTCTAGCGTTCGTGCTGCAAAAGGAAGGCGAACCCGAATGTCGACTTCATCGTTAGCATCTTCAGGCCGGTAGGTTGCCAGCATTAAGCCGTTAGTAACTAGCTGTACAGCACTGCCAACAGCAGCAACATCGGCACCAAAGCGCGCGGCGGCTTCACGGTCGACAATAAAGCGCCATTCAATGCCCGGTAAGCTACGGTCGTCTTGGAAGTCGGTAAAACCACCAATTTTTTGCATCTGGGCAATGATTTGTTCCACCGCAGCGGCGGCTTTTAAAGTGTCGGGCGAGCTGACTTGTAACTCAAAAGGCTTGCCGCCACCAGGGCCTTGTTTTTGTTCACGAAATTCTAAAAATATCCCTGGAATATCGGCTGTTCTTTCACGCATTTCATCAATAATGGCTCGCGCACGGCGGCGCTCGTCCCAATCGTTAAACTGGAACTGAATAGCACCAATGGTATCTTCTGGCGTATTGCCTCCAAAGCCTCGCCCTGCTTGGTTGGCAAAAGAACGCGCATAAAAGGCTTTAACTTCTGTCATGCCCATTAAGCGTTCTTCAACCCGTTTAACGAGCGCATCGCTTTCATAAACCGATAAGTCGCCTCGGGCACGTATTTGTACTTGGGCTGAGTCGGGTTCTATGGCTGGAAAAAAGTCGAAGCCATGATTAAAGCGAGCATAGGCTAAATAAACCACCACAATTAAACCTAGCATGGCCAGCAGTGTGTAGCCTGGATAGTGCAAAAGTTTACTAAGTAGCTTACGGTAGCCAACACCTAAACGGCTTTTGGGTGCTGCGCCCACTCGAAAATCAGCTGCTTCACCCAAGGCTTCTACTTGTGCTGGGGTGAGTTGAATATTTTTACCGCCTCCAGAAATACTGCCCAATGATGGTAGAAAAATAAGCGCCATCGCCAATGAAGCCAGCAAACAAAGAATAACCGTGATGGGTAAGAATTTCATAAACTCACCGACCATCCCAGGCCAAAATAATAGCGGCATAAATACTGAAATGGTGGTGGCAGTTGAAGCGGTTATTGGCCAAGCCATACGGCTAGCGGCTTGTTGCCAAGCTTGTGGCGGTGTTAAGCCTTCTTCTAAATAGCGGTTGGCCAGTTCTGCCACCACTAGCGAGCCATCGACCAACATGCCTGCCACTAGAATTAATGAAAAAAGCACCATAGTATTCATGGTGTAGCCCAAGACCCAGATCATTAAAATACCGACTAGAAAAGCACCGGGAATGGTAACGCCAACCAATACTGACGAGCGAAAACCCATCGCCGCAATCACAATTAACATCACCAAAATAACGGCAGTCGCCACGTTATTCAGCAGGTCATCGAGGGTGTTTTCAACGTCTATGGATTGATCCATGATGTAATCAATGTTTAGGTCTTTGGGTAGCAGTGGTTTGGCCGCTTCCAATAGCATCTTAACTTCAGCCACGGTTTCAATAATATTTGCGCCGCTGCGTTTAGTCACTTCCAGCACTAATGCAGGCTGACCATTAATGCGTGCAAAACCCATAGGGTCTTTAAAGGTACGGTGAATCGTTGCTAGATCGCCAAAAGTAACCACCGTAGCAGCATTCACTTTAACGGGCATTTGCATTAAGTCATCTAGGTTTTCTATCACCCCAGGCACCTTCATTGCCATGCGGCCAGCGCCTGTGTCTAAACTACCCGCAGCCACTAGGCGGTTATTACGGGACACTAAATTAAACAATTGGCTGGCATCTAACCCGTAGCTTTCCATAATTTGTGGATCAATCAAAATTTCTAACAAGTCTTCTTTGTCGCCAGCAATATCCACTTCAAGCACTTCAGGCAGGGCTTCTAATTCCAGCTGAATGTTGCGTGCTACAGCAATAAGCATCGCTTCATCTATTGGCCCAGAAAGCCCGATGGACATAATAGGAAAAAGCGCCGTATTAATTTCATGCACTTGTGGGTCATCGGCTTCTGAAGGCAGTTTAGAACGTGCGGTATCCACTTGCTCACGCACATCTTGCAGTGCTTGCTTAGGGTCAAAACCGGCATCAAATTCAAGCAATACCGAAGCATGGCCTTCTGATGCAAGGCCGGTTATTTTTTTAATGCCTTCTAATGAACGTAGCTCTTGTTCCATTGGGCGCACAAGCAGGCGTTCGGCATCTTCAGGGCTAATGCCTTCTAAGCGCATAGAAACGTACATGATGGGAATGGTGATATCAGGGAAGGCTTCTTTGGGAATGGCAGTATAAGCCGCCCAACCGCCAACAATCAGCATTAATAAAGCTAATAAGGTGGCACGGCTACGTTCTATCGCAACACGAATCATGGCTAGCATTTAACGCTTCTCCTGTGCTTCCTGCACTTGTTCCGTATTTTCTGCATCAGCTTTTTTTGAATCGACTAAAACAGGAGAAACCTTGTCGCCTGATTCAACAAAACCGCCACCTAGGGTAATCAATTGTATTTTTTCGGGCAGTCCACCTAGCCAAGCGCCTTTAACATCGCTGCTTAAAAGTTCGACGGGGGTAAAAATAACGCTTTGTTGGTTATCCACATGCTTTACGCCTAAACGCCCTTGCTTGTCTAAACTCAGTCTTGCCAAAGAAAGGTAATGGGCAGGAATGCTAGGCCGTTGAATAAGTAGAGTGGCGCTTGCACCGGCTAGGCGCAGTTGTTCTGGGTTGTCTATTAGTGCTTCTAGCTGAAAAGTACGCGTTGAAGCGTTGGCTAGGCTGCTAATTAAAGTAATTCTACCGCTGAGTTCACGGCCATCTAATAGTTTTAAAGTGACGGGTTGGTCTTCTTTAATATTGGCTACTTTTTGCTGGGGGATTTGTGCTACGGCTTTTAGTTGACTGATATTTAACAGGGTGAATAAAGGTTTGCCTGCTTGTACAAACTCGCCTAGTTCAACGTGGCGTTTTTCTAATAAGCCATTAAAAGGCGCTTTAGGGCGAGTGTTGGCTAAATCAAGTTCAGCACCTTTAAAGTCGGCTTCGGTTTTTAATAGGTTGCTTTTTAAACGCAGTAGTTCATTTTCAGAAACTAAATTAGTGCTCTGTAACCGCTCAGCGGCTTTAAGTTCGGCGGCACGGCTAGCAAGCTCTGCTTTAAAGCGAGCTACTTGTGCAGGGCGATTATCTTCAGCTAATTGCACTAGGCTTGTTCCCTTGTTTATTTGCTGCCCTTCTTTGGCTAATAGCTGAGTAACACGGCCACTGGTTTCAGCTAATAATTCGACCTGTTGCCAAGGTTGCAACTGCCCTTGTAAGGTTTCTATTGGGTTGAATGCTTTAGCTTTAACCCATTGCGTTTCAACTCGCATTAACGTTTGAGCTTTAGATTGTTGAACCTTTTCAGGTGCTTGTGTTTTGCTGGCTAAAAAATCACCACTGGCTAGCCAAATAACTAAAATAAGCAAAAGCACTAGCGCAAGTAGGGGCGATAAAAATTTCTTAACAGACATTTTAATAACCTTGTTAAAGAGTGGGTTTAAAGGTTAGACTTAGAAAAAATTAGCATTCCTCTTCAAGCTAGCCCCGTAAGTAACATCGTTGTAATACCTATAAGGTAATTCTAATGCAGTATGCTAAGGCATTTTTGGTTGTCGTTGATTTTTATTCTTTTTTTTCTATAAACACACAAACTATAGCCCTTAAATCATGAACTTTAGTAAATATAAATATAGCATTTTAATTTTAATACTTGTATTTGCTGCGCTAATTACTTGGCAAAAAAGAAGCTACTTTAATGGCATGCCTTGGGTTACAGATTTGCATTACAGCTACCCTGAATACGCTGTTGCTGATACAAAAAATCAACTTTATGTTATTGACCAATCAAAACGCCGTGTAACGCGAATTAATGCTAATAATCAATCCTCCTTGATATTAAAGGGTGGAGAAAAAAAACCTAACTCATTCTTTTATGCCCTTGATTTAGCTGTAGATTCAAAAGGTCATATCTTCCTACTCAATCATGTTATGGATGACCGTGGTTTCAATCTTATACGTGAAGAAATTCAAGAGTATGATTCTCAAGGCCAGTTCATTGGCTTGATTTACCAGCAAAACTATTCAGAAGCAGACCATAAACCTACTTTGGTACAAAGAGGAAAAATTACAGGACTGACCTATTATCAGGATCGGCTGCATTGGTATGTGGTTGATGAGCGCGGAATTCAGCCTTTTAGCTTAGCCAATTCAAACAGTATTACTGAAGTAGAGTCTGGGCTGTTTTATCCATTAAAAGGTGCCGATTACCTTATTGCTGATTTACACCCCATAAGCTTAGAATCTTTTGTTTACTCAAAGAAAAACGGCAGTATCCACCAAACTTCTTTTGCCGTAGATGGAATGTATTGGACAGAACAACGCTATCAAGCCCCAGCGCAAGCTTTCTCGATTGCTCCTTGGGGTGTTGCTGTTAATAAACAACAGACCATTTTTACGCTTGATCTACTGAATCAGTCCATTCATCCACTTGATAACCATCAACTGAACAGCGCTTTTTTTTCTGGCAATCAACTACAAGCTAGTCGCCCAGAAACAGCATTTTTTAACTATTATCACTTTTCTATAGCACCCGATAACAGCCTGATTACTACCAACGATGAAGCGGTGATTCAATGGTCTCAGTCAGGATTAGAGCGGTATTTAACCCTTGTACCTTATGATGCTCAGTTGTTGCAAAGCCATTGGTTGGCTTGGGTGAGTTGTTTGGTTTTTGTGGTTGCTTTATCAAGGCTGCTCTTTTTTGGTGTTCAGTTATTAATTCAGCATTCAGGTCAGGTTTTTTATCTTTCGATAGCCACTATAGCAGCCGTTTCAATTTCTGCTTTTGTTGTTTCAAATATGATTATTCCTCACCTTACCAAGCAATATGAACAGGTTTTAGTTGAAAAACTTTCGTATATGCTGCAAACCAGCCCTCGCTTGGTCGATGCTGAATTGTTTGATCAACTTCAAGGTTTGGATGATTTTCAAGGTGAGGCTTATCAAAAAATTTATGCAAGTTTTTTGGAGGGCTTGAACTACAACCAAGATACTTGGAATGAAAGCAGTTACTTTGCAATTTATCGAATTATCAATAACCGGCTTTATGGTCTTATGTATTTAAATGGAAGCATTGGCATGATGCATCCTTTTGATTGGCTTGGTGATGATAGCGTTTATGAAAAAGCGCAACGCGGTTTAATTGCAACAGAGATGACGCACGATATTTCTGGCGAATGGCTTTACGGTGTTAGTCCGGTTAAAAATAAAGCGGGTGAGGTTGTTGCGCTTTTTGAAACTGGAACCGACCTTTATGCCTTTCGCTTGGCTAGCCAAAAGTTAATAAAAGATTTGGCGCTACAAGTAATTACCATCTTAGTCATTCTTGTTTTAGTGATGATGGAAATGATCTTTTTATATCAAATATTGAAGCAACGCTTTAATTTTGTTACTGACAAAGTAGCTATTAGTAAGGTGGGTGACTTTTCTGATGTACAGCTAGCACGGCCATTAAACTTTATTTTCTTTACTGCTGTTTCTATGTCATTAGCGTTTATACCACTGATGATGAGTGGTTTTTATGAACCCGTTGCTGGATTATCTAAAGATTTTTTACTCGCATTACCCATTTCTATCGAGCTGTTCTTTTTTGGTTTTGCCACGCTTATTTCTGGTTATTTAGTACCTAGCTTAGGTTGGCGGCGTTTATTTGTTATTGGTTTGTTAGTTGTTTTAGTGGGGCTGGTTTTTTCTGGTTTAGCTTGGGATATGTCAAGTTTTTGTGTGGCACGAGCCTTCACCGGATTAGGCAGTGGTATTAGCTACATTGGTTTGCGTGCGTTAATTAACCAAGAAAGCCGACAACAAGCTCGTTCAGAAGGCTATAGCCATTTTTATGCGGGAATGATCGCCGGTGGTAATGTTGGTGTTGTTTTAGGCGCAAGCCTTGCTGATTTATTGGGCTTTTCACAAGTATTCTATGTTGCTGCTAGTATTCTTGTTTTAGCTTTCGTTTTTTACTTTTATGGCTTAAAGCGCTTAGTTTATATTCAGCCTGCAATTAAAGCAGCTGTTGAAGAAAGTAGCGGTATAGGATTAACCAAAAAAGTAGAAGTAACCAAAAGGTCTGCGCTTACAATTTACTTGCGTGATCCTAAAATATGGCTGTTTTTTATCTGCCTAGTCTTTCCTACTTATTTAGCCGGTACTTTTTTAGCCTATTACCTGCCTGTTTTTGCAGAGGATCAAGGGTTATCCATTGCTGATATTGGTCGGTTATTTATACTGAATGGTTTGTTTATTATTTATTTTGGCCCGCCGCTTAGCCGTTTCTTCAAGCGTCGTTTAGGTGATTTTCAAACACAAATGCTTGGTTCAGCACTTTGGGCTGCTAGTTTAATAATTTTTGCTGCTACGGGTTCTTTATGGGGTGCTGTAGTGGCGCTTATTTTGATGGGCATCACAGAAGGTTTCTGTGCTACAGCTCAAAATGAATATTACCTTGAAATGCCATCATCTAAATTGTTGGGCGAAGATAAAGCGACAGGCTATTTCGAGCTATTTAGCAAAATTGGAGAAACCTTGGGGCCGATAGGGTTTTCTATTGCGCTACTTCTAGGTCAGCAACTGGGTATATTGGTACTGGGTCTGTTGGTGCTTTTTGCAACACTACCGGCACTTTTGTTCCTTAAAGAAACATCTACTTCTTCTAATACCCCTTCTAAGGCATCCATTTTATGAAACGATTCTACTCACTCTCGATTAGAATTTTAGTTTTAAGCCTCATTGGGTTTTTTCTGGTACATGAGCGCGGCCAGATTATTGATTCTGGTGCCGTTTGGAACAAAAAAATTGATTTTGAATACCCTCAATACGCTATTCAAGACGCAGACGAATTTTTGTATGTTGTTGACCGTTCACACCGGCGTATTCAAAAGCTAAATAAAGAAGGTTTTCTTGAGTTTGAACTTATTGGTGGTAAGCGTGAAGAAGGTGGTTTCTTTTTTGCGCGTGATTTGCAGGTCGATAATCAAGGCAACCTTTATGTGCATAATCAAGTACTAGACTTACACGGTATGTTTGTTGAGCGCGAAGAATTATTACGCTATTTGCCTAATGGTCATTTTGATAAAATTGTTTATCAAATGCATCACAAACCGCATTCAACTTTAGTGCAGCGCGGTTCTCTTTATGGCTTACAAATACAAGATAACCGTTTACAGTTTTTATTCTTAGAAGAGCATCAAGTCACGGGCTTTATGCTTAATAGCGTACAAGGTGCTGTTGAGCTTGTTGGTAGTATTGATTTCCCTAATGCAAGGCAATGGATTTCAAGCCTTGATTGGAATGCTAAACAAGGTTTTTTTGCGACTTTAAAAAATGGTAAAATAAAGTCTTATGATTGGACGGGTCAAAGTGAGCTTTTGTTTGATGGCGATAAGGTTGCTTTGAATACTCGTCCCGTGCAATCGCATTTAGCACGTACCTTGCCTTGGGGATTAAAAAACACGGGTGATGGCCAGTTAATTTTTATTGACCTTTCATCACAATCTTTAGTTAGCTTGTCAAGTAAGCAAGCGGATGCAGCCATAATTTTTGATTACCAGCGACGTATTCAACAAGAACCTTCCGCATTACCTTCAATTTATTACCGATTTACCTACCAAGAGCCAGGTTTAATTCTAACGACTGATGAGTATTCAGTTTTGGGGTTAGGCATTAATGGCGATATATTTTTCCAAAAAGATCATGCGTTGCGCTCTTGGAATCAAGTTTTATGGCAAAGTTTTGTGTATTTTTCTTTAGTTGTATGGGTTCTTATCTTTATTCAATTAATTTGGCATATTTATGCTAATCTTTTAATGCGTAGAGTTTCATTGCTTATAAAGCAAGCATTAATATTAGCTCCATTATTAAGTTTATCAACTCTCATTGTAGCCAATATGGTTATTAATTATTTTGATGAGCAAATAGTAGAAGAAAAAATACAAAAAGTTTCAATGATGGCACAAAGCTTTGCTCAAACTGTTGATCCTGATCTTTTTGAAGGCTTTGAAGCGCAGTCTAGTTATTGGAATGATGAATATCAAGAAATAAGAAAAGAATATCATAAGGCGTTAAATTATAATAAAGACCAATGGAATGAAGGCTATTACTTTGCACTCTATCGAGTCATTGATAATAATATTTATGGGTTTATGTACCTCAATGACCAAATAGGTATTTCTCACCCATTTTTATGGTTTAATGAACCAAACAGTGTCTATAAAAAAGCATTTAATGGTCAGGTCGCAGCAGAGATAACCACTGATGTAAGTGGTGATTGGCTCTATGGCGTAGCGCCCATTATTAATGAGCAAGGAGAAACATTGGCTTTGGTTGAAGTGGGTACAGAGCTATTTACCTACCTTGAAAATAAGCGTGAAATGTACTTAAAAACACTTTATTGGGTTGCAATTGCGACGATTGGTCTGTTAGTTGTAATTATATTTTTTACTATGTTGTTGCTTAGAACGTTAAGGAAATTACGCAAAGGCGTGTTGCGCCTTGCTGATGGTCATTGGGATACTGAAATCGTTATTAATAGTAATGATGAAGTAAATGAATTAGCTGATACGTTTAATAGTATGTCGGTTCATATTAAAAACTATATTAAAGAAATTAATGCACTTAACCGTTCTTATCGTCGATTCGTTCCAGAGCAGTTTTTGCATTACCTTGGGCACCCCAGTGTTGTTAACGTAAAACTGGGTGATCAAGTTCAAAAAGATATGACGATTCTGTTTTCTGATATTCGTTCATTTACAGCGCTTTCAGAACAGATGACACCGGCAGAAAATTTTAACTTTTTAAATCAATACTTAGGCATTATGGGGCCGCATATTCGAATGCAAAGTGGCTTTATTGATAAGTATATTGGTGATGCAATTATGGCATTGTTTCCTTTAGGTGTTGATTATGCCATTGCTGCTGCTGTTGGAATGCAATCGAGTCTTGTAGAGTTGAATAATGAGCGCCATGCTCAGGGTAAAGAAGTTTTGGCTATTGGTATTGGTATTCATGCTGGCTCTTGTATGCTTGGGATTTTAGGCGAAGCAGAGCGCATGGAAGGCACGGTTATTTCTGATCATGTCAATATCGCTAGCCGACTAGAAGGTTTGACCAAGCTTTATGGTGCAGGACTGATTGTAAGTGATGCTGTGTTTAATCTGGTCGAAGATCAGGATAAGTTAACTTACCGTTATTTAGGTAAAGTTCAAGTTAAAGGAAAAACACAATCCATTCGGATATTTGAAATACTTAATGGCGCTCCTGTACAAGAGCGTGATGAAAAAATGCGTTCATGTTTAGAGCTTGAACGAGCGCTGAATGCTTATGAACACGCAGATTTTGAGCTGGCTATTCAAGTATTAAATCGCTTATCAGAAGATTATCCTAATGATCGAGTCGTTAATTTGTATTTAGAGTCTTCTATCCAGCTTGCAGTTGAGAATCAAAAAATTGATCAATGGGATGGAGCTTTGATTATCAAGTCCAAATCAGGAGAGTTTTCTCTTTGAGTCAACCGTTAATGATATCTTGGGTGCTTTATCTAGGCGGCGAGCGTCCACTTAATAAAAGTAAAGAATGGGTGGATAGCGCCCAATCTTTACTTATGGCAGCAATGCGTGCCGGTTATCCACCTTGTTTGGTGCTTTTACATTCAAGCGATCCTTTAATCCCTTGGTTAAATCAACAAGCCATTGTTTGGATGCCACTTCCTGACATTTTAGTCGGTAAGCGTAGCGATATAATAAAGGCCTTAAATGGCGATTCAGCACAATTAGTGCTTCAGCCTGTTACTCAGCGACTTCAAGAGCTTCAGCCGCAATGGGGATTAAGTTTCTATAGTGCTTGGATTCCACCTCAGATTTTCTCATTACCAAAGCAGGCGTTTCTTAACTTTCATCCAGGCAATTTGCCTGAGCTTAGAGGGTTTGAGCCTGATAGTTGGGCGATTTTACGGGGTATGCAAAGTATACGAGGTAGCGTTCACCGCCTAACTTTAATTTATGATGCGGGTGATTTGGCTTGGAATACTTCAGCCACGTCTATTTGGGCATGGGATACACCAACTAGCCTTATCGAACGTGTTACCAGTATTTTTGTTAAAGAGTTACCAAGCTTGTTAAGTGCGATGCAAAATAAATGCTTGGTCTATACGCCACAAGTTAATAAAGCTATACAGACCGCAACACGGGCAAAACTTGTTTCAGAAGCAGTGATTGATTGGCAATTTGATTCTCACCAACAGCTTTCTAGGCGATTAAGGGTTTTTAGTGGGCAAAATATTGGTATACCTTTACAAGCTAAGCTTGATGGTAAGTTTTACCGTGTATTGGCTATGGAACTTTGGCGGGGGCCTTGCCTAATCGAATCAGGGAAATGTTTGGGCTATTATCAAGAGGCAGGCAATTTTTTTGATGGCGCTCCAATTATCGCTACCAAAGAAGGCGTTGCGTTAATTAAAGTTGATGAACTAACCGCTGATTTCTGTCCTTTAACTTTAGCGCAGCTAGCAGCAAGCACACCATCTAAAGCACACGCTAAAGGGCATAAGCTTGCCGTCAGTCTTAGTGAATTTAATCCCACCAGTCCATATAAATATGACCAGTACGGGGTGTTTTATGCTAATGATCTAAAACTAAATCACTGGTCTTATGCCGGTTAATACTAGTGCCGATGTTTTGCGTGCGGTTTGAATAAAGTCACTCATAAACGCCATACTTTGTTGGTTTTCTCTATGTGCAGCATAAAGCGTTCCCCAAGTGCCTTCCTTGCCTAATCTGCGTGCGGCCACGTAATCTCTTTCTAAATACTCAGTTATTGCCCAGTTGGGTAAAGCACAAACACCCCGATGGCTGGCAACTAGCTGCATCATTAAAATGGTTAATTCAGCGGTTCTTATATCGGCAGGTTCAATGGCGGCTGGGTCTAAGAATTGGGTAAAAATATCCAATAAATTACGTTCAACAGGGTAGGTGATTAAGGTTTCTGCTAGTAAATCGGCAGGTTCTATAAAGTCTTTTTCAATAAAAGCATGGTCTTTGGGAATGGCTAACAGGCTTTCGTAGCGAAATAAAGGCGAATA
Source organism: Pseudomonadaceae bacterium (assembly GCA_012727935.1). Lineage (GTDB taxonomy): Bacteria > Pseudomonadota > Gammaproteobacteria > Pseudomonadales > Halomonadaceae > Marinospirillum. Next base: position 12,247 of record JAAYGA010000090.1, read on the forward strand.
AACCACACCTTCAATGGGGCGAGGGTCTGCGGTAATCACTAGGTCTAACTCTTGGCGCTTCAAAGCTGGCAGGGGTGCAAAGTGATGTCCTCCGGGGACATCGACTTCAACTTCTGGCCAGTTTTTACGAAAAGCATCTAAGGTTGGCATTAACCACTGGTAGCAACTGTGGCATTCAATGGCAAGGTGTAAACGCCCTGCCTGCCCTTTGGCTAGGCGCTGTAAATCTCGCTGCGCTGCTTCAAATCTGGGTAAAGCATCATCGGCTAATTTTAGTAAACGCTGCCCGCTAGGGGTGAATTGTATTGGCTTGCTTTTACGAACAAATAGCTCGGTATCTAACAGGTGTTCTAAGGCTTTTAACTGGTGCGACAAGGCCGACTGAGTTAAATGTAAGCGGTCTGCTGCATCAACTAGGCTACCTGTAGCACGCAGGGCAACCAGTGTTTTTAAGTGTCGCAATTCAACCATAAACAAACCTCTTGAGTTTTATTCATCTTAAATAATAAAACCTTGAGTCTAATTCAATTACTAGTCTTTTTGCCACACTTTACAGCAATTACGACCACTAGCTTTGGCTTGATAAAGTGCTTCGTCCGCTTGGCTAATCAGCTCTTCTGGGCTTAAGTCATCTTCGGGTAAATAAAGTGCGATACCAATGCTAGTGGTGATTTTAAAGAGTAGCTCGTTATAACTGTAAGTTTGTCCGGCAACGGCTTCGCGCAAACGCTTAGCAACCACTTGTGCTTCGTTAAGTTCAGTGGCTGGCAGTAGCACTAAAAACTCTTCACCACCGTAGCGCCCTAGTGAGTCTTGCTGACGCAGGTGGGTTTGAATAATTTCAGCAAAACCACAAAGCACCTTATCACCGGTTTCGTGGCCATAGCTGTCATTTACTTTTTTGAAAAAGTCGATATCAAGTAATAAGACGGCTAGGCTAGCCCTTTGGCTTGAATGCTCTGTCATGTGGCTGTGCAGTTCTTTGAGTATCCAGCGGCGGTTTTTTACACCCGTAAGTTCATCGTGGTGGGCAAGGTAATTTAACTGTTGTTGAGATTTACGCCGCTCTTCAATTTCACTATTTAGGCTAGCAGTACGCTCAACAATAATGGTTTCTCTTTGGCTGCGTTCTTCTTGTAGGCTGGTGACTAAGCGGCGCAAAGCAAGCATCGAAATAACGCCAGTTAATGATAGTAAAATAAAAGCAACACAGTGGATGGTGCGGCTTTCTTGAAAAAGCTTGGCAGTGAATTTTTTAACATCATCAACAGGAAAAGAAACGCTAAGACCACCCCTGAAATCACCTAGCTTATAGCCCATAACTGCGTGGCAGCTCATACAGCCTTCAGTAATATACAAGGGTGCCATATAACGAAATTTGCCATTAACTATGGCTATGTGTTCGGCTAGGTCACTGTTTTTTAACTTGTGCAGTGCAGCCGCTTCCCATTGATCAGGTTCATTGGATGGATTAATTAAACGGTCACTGGTGAGGTGAATTTCTAAATCGGTTCCTCTCATTAAATCAGCTAGCTGGCGCGTCATATAAGCAGGGTTAACCTTGGTTAGCACCACTCCTTGGGGCGATTCAATGGTTTTTTCAGGTGCTTCTAGCCATCTATTTTCTGGCGTTTTTTTAGTAATAGGCGCATAAACACCGCCATGCTCAGCATTCCAGTGGCGTATATTTTCAACTAGCTTGTAAGCAACTTCACCTCGCTGGCGAGCCATTTCATAACCTGCGTTATCAAGGTTTTCGCTGTTATAGAGGTAAATTAAACCTATTACAAAAGCCCATAATAAAAAGGGCAAGAATAAACTGTAAGGTGCTTTAATTAGCCTAATAAGAAGGTTTCTCAATAATGACGCTCCGCTATTTTATGCTGTCTATTTATTACTTTATTATAAGCCTAATGTGGTTGTTTTTTTAGGCTAAGTTAGCATTAGCAATGCACTTAAGTGCATTTAGGTTCATTATTTTAAAAAATAGGCTAGATTGCATACAGCCTAGTCTATTGGGTAGGCCAAGCTGCAGCAGTGTTATTGAAAACGTAGGTTTAAGCAGGGTTGGAAAGTTCGGTTTCTAATAAATTTAGATTAGTCATACGAATTCTTAAAGAATCTAAATCTGAATTTAATTTTAGGTTGTTTTCGAATGATTCTTCTAGTAGAGAACTCATATCAGCATTGGTTAAATACTCTCTTGCTTTGCTGTAATTTGTTGCTTCTAGTGCTTTTATAATGCTTTGCAAAGCATTGATATGTTCAATATGAAAGCTGCCCATTGCTTCTAGGCCTTTTTTAATATCGGCAAAAAGCTCTATGTACTTTTCACTAAAGGTGTGAAAGTTTTCTTCTATGCGCTGGTTGTTGGCGGAGTTTGTCATATCGCTTCACCTCTGATTATATTTTTTGTTTGAACTTCGATGGTAACAGCCTAGTAAAAGTAAACAATACAAGAGGCTTAAGACTTTCGTCTTATGCTGAGCTGGACTGTATTGGCAAGGTGAAGTAGAAACAGCTGCCTTTATTTAAGCTGCTGCTTAGGCTTAGACTGCCGCCCATTTGTTCCACAATGCGTTTAGAAATGGCTAGCCCTAGCCCTGTGCCACCATAGCGCCTTGAAATACTGGCATCTGCTTGGGTAAACAGCTCAAACATTTTCTGTTGCACTGCTTCATCAATACCTACGCCTGTATCTTTCACTTCAAAAAATAGCCCGCTACTGGTTAGCTTAACGTTCAGTTCAACCCGACCTTGTTCAGTAAACTTGATGGCATTACCCACTAAATTAAGCAATATTTGCCGTAAACGCCCTGAATCTGTTTTGTAGAAAGTTGCCACTGCTGGGTCAATTGTTAAGCTTAGTTTAATTGGTTTATGGTTTAGACCAGCAGCAAAAAAATCGATTACTTCTGCTAGTAAGGGTTCTAGTTCAATGGTTTTATATTCAAGAACTAACCTGCCCGCTTCAAGTTTAGAAATGTCCATTAATTCATTGAGTAGATTCATAAGCGCAGTGGCACTTTTATTAATGGCCTGAGTGTATTTTTGCTGTTCACTGTTTAGCGAGGTTTCAAATAATAATTCACTCATGCCTAGCACACCGTTCATTGGCGTGCGTATTTCATGGCTCATGGTGGCTAAAAATTCAGATTTAGCACGGTTAGCTGCCTCAGATTTAGTCGCAACTTCTTCTAGTTTATTGGCTAACAGCTGGGTTTGGTGTTGGCTGGTGCGTGCTTCAAGCATTTTACGAATTAATAAGTAAATAATTAGGGTCATGGTGAAAGTAAGCAGGGCAAGCAAAGTAACCAAGTAGTGGTAAAGTTGGCGCAACTGCTGGCGTTTTTCAGTGTTTAACTGGCTACTAATGCTTTTTAAAGTGGTTACTAGTTCTTCAGTAGTGCGCTGTAATTGTTGGGAAAGCTGCAGTAGTTTAACGAGGTTTTCTGGTGCAGACGCATCTGCCGCCATAAAGTGGTTATCCATCACATCAATGAGTTGAAAAGATTGCAAACCTAAATGGCGTGTTCGTTCTTTTATTTCAATTAAATTATTGTATTGCCCATGACGTAATACCGTAATTCGACTGTAAAGAATTTCAAAACGCAGCTCGGCTTCCTGCCATATTTTTAGGTTAGGCTGGCTTCGGTACCGATTAAGTAGAATGTTGAGTTTAAGGTTTTCTCTATCAAGCTGATAAGCAGCCCAAAGTACATCGTCTCTTTCTGCTATCTGAGTTTCTTGCTCTCTTTCTTGTAAAATAAACAATAGGGTTAACACAGCAAGTAAAAAAATAACGGCAAGAAAAGGCAGCAGCCAGAACTTTGCTTGGTGGTAGTAGGTGCTTTTTATCATTGCTTAGCCTTAAAAAAACTCAATAGTTTTTACCTGCCAAACCGAGCGGTTATAGTGCATTTCAGTATTTAAGTGGGGGTGTTCATCAAAAGGGTAGATAGTAAACAAAGGGCCGCGATCACGAATGCGTTGAAGCCTACCATTTTTTTTAAGCGCAAGAATAAGATCATAGTCTAGCGAATCACTGACAGGGATTTCTGCAACAAAACCATTTAATGAAATAATTCTCATATTGCTGTTTTTATCTGCGCCAACTGCTTCCACTAGCGCACGCATTAAAGGGCCAGAATAGGTATTATTGCCAACAAACCAAGGGTTGTGGGTGGTTACTTCCTGCTGCTCTAAAGATTCAAGCAGTTGCTGGTCAAATTCAGCCAGTTCAAGCCGATTGGTATGACGGATTTTGCCAATAATAGTTAACAAAACAGTGCCTTCAGCAGCGGGCAAGTCTGCACTGGCTTGGGTAGCGAATAGGCAGGCAAGTAGCAGTAAAAAAATTAGGCGCAGCATACAATCTCCTGATTTTATAAGTACAAAAATAGTATGCCTTTTTTTATAGTTATTAACAGGATAAAAACAAAAACTGCCAAGCTAACGGATTAACTTGGCAGTAGGTTAATAAGAAAACAGCTTAGAAGTTGAAATTACCGCTTACCCAAAAACTGCGTCCGGGTTCGGTTAAGGTATCTTTCCAAGCACTAGCGCCCATGTTTAATGGATCTGACCCTGCCGCATTACGATTTAAAAAGTTAGCGTAGTTTTTATCTAGCACATTATTAATACCCGTAGAAACACTTAACTGCTCTGTGGGTTTCCAAGCAAGGCTTAAATCGACTAAGCCATAACCGGCGGTGGCTTTTTCGTTAGCATCAGCATTTAAGCGATTGGCTTTTTCTGCCAAGCGAAAGGTGGTTGCTACTTCCCATTGGGCGTTAATCCA
>JAAYGA010000091.1 GCA_012727935.1 Pseudomonadaceae bacterium
ACCCAGAGCGCTGGAGTGGCCAGACACGCAACTGGAAGAGGGTTACGGAGGTGACTTTAAACCCGGAACACAAGAAGCTTGCTGAGGCTATAAAAAACGCAGCATAGAAAAACTCAAAGGCGACAGACACCTTGACAGTTACCGCCCTTGATGCAATTGAGTAATTTCAGTGAAAGTTTATCTTGATATTAATCGCAGGAATCTATAGTATGTTCAAAATATTTTTTGATGACTATAGGTATCACAAATACAATGCTAAATGCCCTTAACTTAAAAGAAAAACAATCGCCTTTCCACAAATACGTACAAGAGCATTTAAGTATTGCTCAAATGGCGACACCAGAGGAAACAAAAAAATATAACGATACTTACAAGTTATGGCAGCATCAATTTAATTATAGCCACGGCGATCTAGACACTCAGAGAAAGCTAGATCTAAAAAAAATCAACACCACTTTCAATCTTAATATCAAAGATAAAGACGACGTATTTCGTTTTATCTTTGCTATTGATTCATTTTACTTGTGCTTGCTTACTCTTTGCGCAGCTAGAAAGCTTGACGATGATTTTTGCCATTCAAAGCTAGATGAATATCTTGATTTTTCGTTTTTCAAGCACCTGAAGATTGGAAACTATTTTCTTCCCTCTGACACTTACTTAGGTTACTCAATCCCGTCCGTACAACTAAGTTTAGTGTCACTGGCGCAGTCGTTAGCCTCTGTTGATTTCCTCGAAGATAACCATGACGTCATAAGGGAAGTATTTCATGAAATATACCCTAGGGAAGTTCGGCATAGCTTAGGAGAATTCTACACGCCAGACTGGATGGCACAACATATTGTTGAGGGTTACGAATTTAACAATTCAAACGAAGTTATTGTAGACCCTACTTGCGGAAGCGGGACATTCCTCATAACAGCTTTAAAAAAGCTGAATGCGAACTACCCCGAGGACAACAACATTCAGAAACTTATGGGGTTCGATATAAACCCAATCTCATCATTTGCAGCAAAGACAAATATCATTCTAAACAGCCACAAAAAAACAATCACGGGTCAGATCATTCCGATATTTAACTCGAACATGCTCGATTGTGAAATTAAAAGCTGTAAGTTTGAAAATTTTGCAGAAGCAATCAGCACTATTATTTCAGTCACATCACACAGCTCAAAAACATATTCATCAGCAGACATTCAAAACCTAGAAAACATATCGAAAGAAATACCATACCTTGCAAAACAGAGAGCCAGCATCGCTATAGGCAATCCTCCATGGGTTAACTGGGAGTATCTACCAACCGATTATAGAGAAAAATATAAGCATGTGTGGCAAGAGTACGGTCTCTTCGATTACAAAGGAATGAATTCCATATTTATTAAAGAAGACATCTCAAGCCTCATTACATACGTGACAATTAATCACTACCTTAAAAATAATGGCCGCATATCCTTTGTTGTAAAAGAGTCTCTATTTAAGTCAGTCAAACAAGCAGCAGGATTCCGGAAGTTTCATATAAGCAACTCTGAGACTCCTTTCAAAATAAATTTGCTAGAAGACTTAACTGCGTTCAATCCGTTTAATGGCGTATCAAATAGCACAGTAATATTCCATGCAACAAAAGGGCAAGAGACGATCTACCCTGTCGATTATTCAATTTGGACTGTAAAAAAGAGACAAAAACTCCTCGATACTGAAAGCTTCTCAAGTGCCGCTTCTAAAATAAGTACGGAAAATAAGTTAGCCGTACCATCTAACCCTGATGATATGACTTCAGGCTGGGCATCTCTTTGTAATGATCTGTATAAAAATCTCGACAAGCTAACTGGAGTATCCAGCTACAAGGCAAGGACAGGCGTTTTTACAGGAGGAGCGAACGGTATTTACTGGTTGGATATATTAGAAAAAACAAATGGCAGCTTGTGCAAGATACGTAATATCACCGAAAGAGCAAAAATAAAATTTGAGAAAATAACAACAGAGGTTGAGAGAGATCATTTATACCCTTATGCATCAGGCAGCGACATAAGAATGTGGAGTTTTGCGTATAAAAAATACATCGTCTGCCCACATACCGCCGAAACCAAAATGTACCCCATCCCAATTGAGAAACTTCGCGAGTCAACCCCTTCAACCGCTAAGTACTTTGAGCACTTCGAAAATGAACTTCGACAAAGAAAAGGCTTTACTAGTTTTGACAAGAAAATCCATGAAGAGCACTTTTTCACGCTTCAGAGAATAGGAGACTATACATTTGCAAAGTACAAAGTCGCATGGAAATACATTTCGTCCGAATTTACCTGCGCCGTAATTACGGATGCAAACGACAAATTCGTTGGACGAAAAAACGTTATTCCAAACGAGAAAATTATTTACATTGGCCTGAATGACAAAAAAGAAGCCTACTACCTATGTGGTTTGCTAAGCTCCACTTACTTTAGAGGATTAATTAATAGCTTTAAAGTTAGCACCCAAATAGCCCCGGGCACTATCAAAAATCTCAACCTTCCTGAATTTAATCCGAATAATGAATCTCATATGAGGATAAGTCACTTATGCGAACAAGGTCATTCTGATACTGACAATATAAAAGAGTATATTGCCAAGATCGATGATCTACTTTTGCTTGCAATTGGTGAGAAAGAGAAAAATGGAAAAACTCAGATGAAAATGGTAGCTCTACCTGCATCGACCGCTAACCAAGAGTCTTTTGCCTTTGAATAAGTAACATTCTCAATATCTTCTTTGCAGTACTTTTGGTACATCTCTTCTACTTCTCTTTGGGTGTAGAAAGATGTATCAAAAGCAATTGCTTTAATGCTAACAAATCCAATCTCATGGAGTCGCAAAGCGGCTTTATACAGCGTTTTCATCTGCACAAAACAGTCAAAAACTCCTAGCATTTTATCAATAGTGTCTTTCTTGTTTTCACAGAAACCAACTCCATCAACAATTCCCCACAGCTCTTTGCTGACAGATTTTCTTGAATTCAAGCTATTCAAATCATTTTTAATGAGTACTGTTTCATCACTCTTGTTCACACCGTATTGCCCTGGATCTGAAGTATGGATAAGTGACTGCACAAAAATATGATTACTATTATCCACTGGAGATTTTATGATCAAGTCAAAGCTCCAAGTAGCATCTTTAATTTTCTTAGATAACTGGAATTCAACTCTATCAACATTAGGATCTCGAAATCCAATAGCTTTAGTGTGACGATTTTCAGGTTCCATTGACAAACCAAGCTTATTAATTAATTCCGCTAACGCATGTTCCGCGCCATGGCCTCTTCTCTTAGCTTCCGCTTGCTGAACTTCTTTTGTTAATATTAGTTTCTCGACAAGGACTTCCAGTTCATCACGATCAACTTTCTTGATGGCTTTTAATACTCGAAACAATCCTCTGTCATTTAAATATCTAGAGATAAGATCAGAGCTCGCTCCCGACAAATCTTTGTTTCCGTTAGACAGAGTACCTTTAAAGTATTTCAGAGTTTTCTTTTGGAGATCATAGATACTGTAGCCTAGTATATTTTCTGAATCATCGCTGCCAAATTTAGCCTTTGAAAATGCATAACTAAGCTCTAAGTACATTCTTTTATCTGATACCCCTATCAGGGTTCTAAGCATATCAATTGAATCGGGGTTTTCAGTTATCAACCCTCGAACAAATTCTAAAAAGTCTGACTGGTCTTCCGGCGTTGAATATGCGACATGAGCCAAAAGATCAAGATCGATCGATTTATCAACTTCCCCTGCTATCGGGATTTCAACTTGGTCAGCAACATGAAACCAATATTCGCTCTGCACAGAATCTGTTAAATTCAAAATAGTTCCTTTATATCTATATTCATAGCACTAGCAATTTTGTGAATATTCAAGAGAGATACGTTCTTTTCGCCTCGTTCAACCATACCAATATATGTACGATGAACTCCTGCTAGATCAGCAAGTTCCTCTTGGGATAGCCCCGACTCTTTGCGCTTTTCTCTAACTCTTGAGCCAAAATTGACAAGTACTGGATTTTTTTTCATGGCACATTTTTACCCTCATGATACCTATAGGTCTACATACGATAGTTAGCATTCTGTGGTAGATTTAATATAAGGAACTGAATAAAGGGGTCAGGTACATATACGGGCGTCATCTCGTTGCTGTAACCACAATCTGGCCCGCAGAGCACACAGGGGTTCGTTCGCTGGTACAACACCGAGCATCGGTACAGCAAGCTGCGCTTCGTGACACCGGAGCAACGCTATGGCGGCGACGATGCTGTGCTGCTGGAGAGGCGCAAGCGGGTACTGGAGCAGGCCAAATAGAGTGTGCCATCACGCTGGGGTACACGCCCCGTCAGTAACTGCGAGCCTGTTGGGCCGACAACGTTGAACCCGGCAAAGGAGCAGCCTATGAAGCAAGCTGCGTAGCATCCAAACAGTGATAACTATCTTGAAAAACACCGGTACCGGGAAGGTCAGGTATTGCACTCAGCTGTTACCGCCGTCTAGCCATACTCAAAATAAGTTCCGCCGGCTGGTCATTTGAGAAGTTTCCGGTTATGTTCAGCAGGGCAAGGAACGCATGGTTTTTGTTATAAACGGAATAGCCGTTTTCCGTGCATGCAAAAAACTAACGAATATTGTTGTAAATCTGATTGCTTAAAAGGCAGTTGTACAGGTTATATTATTATGAAACTCAAGCCAAATCTCATAAAGCTTCCTTTCCATAAAAAATCATTCTGCATGTTAATCGGTTTTATTTTAATAGCCGCATTCTCTGCAATAAATAATTATTACTTTTATAGGACGTTAGAAAATAATGCATTTCACAGGCAGAGCGAAATATCCAGCCTGATCAAATCAGTCTACGAAAACTGCAGTTTTTCGCCTAGCCATGGAAATTGCGTTGGGCAGTTAGTATCGATCATAGAGAATGCCAAACTATACGGCTTAACCAGAATTATTAGCAATGATGAAATTGTTTTTGAGAGATAATCAAATGCAGCGCGGTATCACCCAACACCGAAAACCACAGAAAGGTAAACAGCGTGGGTACCACCATCACCCCCACCACAAACTGGCGAATGGTGCGGCCACGGCTGATTTTGGCAATAAACAAGCCCACAAAAGGTGCCCAGGCAATGGTCCAGCCAAAGATAAACAGCGTCCAGTTACCAATCCAGTCACTGGAGGTATAGGCCTGCAGACTGAAGGTGCGCTCAACGATATTGCTCAGATAGCTACCCGTGTTCTCCATAAAGGTATTGAGAATAAATACCGTAGGACCGGCGATAAAAATAAACAGCATTAGGGCTATCGCCAACACGATGTTGAGCATGGATAAGCGCTTGACCCCTTTATCCATCCCGGCGACCACCGACAAGGTAGCCAGTGCAGTAATCGCCACAATGGCAATAATCTGCACCGTGGTACTCACCGGAATCGATGGCCACAGATAATTAAGCCCAGCGTTAATTTGTGCGACCGACAAACCCAGCGTGGTGGCAATACCAAACATGGTGCCCAAAATGGCAAAGGTGTCCACCGTATGCCCCATGGGTCCGTGGATCTTGTCACCAATCAGAGGGTATAGCGTGGAGCGCATCGACAATGGCAAGCCGTGACGAAAGGCAAAGTAAGCCAGCGACAACCCTACCAAGCCGTAAATCGCCCAAATATGGAACCCCCAGTGGAAGAAAGCAATTTGCATGGCTTGTTTGGCCGAGTCCACCGTCATGGCAGGCCCATCCGGCGGCGAGGCATAGTGCAATACGGGTTCCGCCACACCAAAAAACAACAAGGCAATGCCGTAACCTGCCGAAAACAGCATGGCAAACCAAGCAAAAAAGCTGTATTCAGGCTCCGCGTGGTCAGGGCCCAGTTTAATATTGCCCCAGCTACTAAACGCCACCGAAACAATAAACACCAGAAAGATAGCCACAGCCAGCATGTAAAACCAGCCAAAGGTGGTGGTGATATACGCCAGAATATCGGCAAATAATGCGCCGGCTCGTTCAGGATTGCTCATGGTGCCAATCACCATCAGAGCAATCACAACCACTGCTGGGACAAATACCGGCACAAGCACGGTAGAGACTTTGGACGACTTAGCTGTTGTCGTTTTATCTGAGGCCATAGTAAGAACTCTTTTAGCTATGCTCAATTTTCGGCGCCAATTTCAGTCAGATTGTTGCGTGTTTACAGGTAGTCTACGCCTATGAACCAGTAGAAAACAGCACGCACACTTATAAAACCCCGAACCCTGACACAGGAACAAAGGCAGTGCAACAAAACAAACCAAGCTCCCAGTCCTGCATTACAATAAAGATATGCGTTCTTACGGATGACTCAGCCGGCTATCACCGAACAGCCCGGCTCATTGCGCCTATCATTCATCCTTAAGCGTGTTGGCGTAAAAAACAAGAGTTCCGTACATGATGGCAACCAGTGCCAACATCACGCCAATACCGCCAAAGGCTATTATTGTACCCGTCATTTTTGTTTCTCCTTTTTGGTTTGCATCGTTGATGGCACGAAATCGTGCTGCTTCAGCTAAGCTGTAGCCTTACTCTGTAACAAAAGCAATGGCAAATACCGCGTAAGTAAATCTTGGTGTGCGATTTATTAATTCAATAAGCTCTTTCTCTGTTTTGGAAAACTGGGGTTTCACAAGCAATGTCCTCTAACCCAAATAAAAAATAAGATAGCAAGCTAACACAACTTAAACAGGCTGCCCAGTTCCAACCTTGTATCTCTCTTGGAGCTGAGGTTAGCTACCTCTGTTCCGGTGAGTCTGGTGATGTTGATTCCGACCTTAGCACTTGATGCTGTCCTGTAGATGAACGCCCAGACTCTTTTATTCTCATACAT
>JAAYGA010000092.1 GCA_012727935.1 Pseudomonadaceae bacterium
AAAAACTCTTCTTCAGGCAATTCACCGGCTAAATAACGGCGCGTTTGGTCACGAAACTGCTCTACCCGCTCATCAACCAACTGCTGGTCAACCTGATTGTAGCTATACATCGCTTTCTCACACCTCAACAATTTTATTCATTAAAAATTTATTGAGGCTAGAGTAGCGAGACTTTCTTATAACTTAAAATACTGAATAGTTGTTTACTTATAACCAAAAACAAGAAACTGTAAACACAAGTCTGTTATTCTTAACGCTACTTTTAACCATTAAAAACTAAAACCTCAAAGGCATGAATCTGTGACTCCTACCTCTTTACCTAAGCCCAAAGTTTTAACTAATCCTTTAATTAGGCGTATGGTTTTTATTTTTGGCTGGTTCAGCTTTGTTATGGGTCTAGTGGGTGTTTTTTTACCCTTACTGCCTACTACGCCTTTCATACTTTTAGCGGCGGCTTGTTTTGCTCGTAGTTCGCCTAAGTTTTATAGCTGGATAACGAGTCACCCACGTTTTGGGCCTTCTATAGCCAATTATTTAGCAGGCAAAGGCTTACCACTTAAGGCCAAGTTAATGGCCGTAACTCTATTGTGGATAAGTGTAGGAGTGACTTTGGTAATTGTTAGCCTTTTATGGGCTAAAATAGCCATGCTTATTACAGCCCTAGCAGTGAGTGCTTATATATTACGTTTACCTACACTAGAGCTAGAAAAATTATAATGGCTAATTTAACTAGGCAATAGGGCTTTTATTGATAGTAGATAAAGGAAGGTTGACATCAAAAATCTGCCCTCTAACTTCTTTTACACCCATCGCTTTTAAGCGGGCTGAGTGCATTTTTAAATAAGCTTTAGCTGATACCTCATCTTCAAATAGGTAAATGCCACCCGCTAATTGATCTTGTTGATTCTCTGTCCATAGCTTCCAAATAAAACCAGGCTCCTTGTTGATTGACTCAGCTAAACCGGCTAACTGTGCTGTCATTTCTTCACCAAATGGGCCTTCAAAATCAAAATCGACTTGTAATAATTTTTTCATGTTTTTTCCTGTTAATTAGTAAATCAGTAAAACTTAAGTGGATGTTCTTTAAAACACTCAACTTCTCAAGTTTAAACATATATTAAATTAGCTTTCAAGTGATTTTTAAAAGCTAACTATACAACTAATTAATGAGAGGCCAGCTCATTAAAATAAGTTGGATCTTTTTGGAGTATTGCTAACACTTTTGCAGCTAGGCCAGTGGGGTTACGACGCTTTGATTCCCAGCTTTTAATGGTATCAAGGCTAGTACCTAAAGCTTTAGCGAACTCAGCTTGTGAAACATGCAGCTTAGCTCTAATTGCTTTTACATCAGCAACTTCATGGTGTGTTACTCGAGTGGCAGCAACTTTACCTTGCTTAATATCAACAGCTTCTTGTAAAGAGGCATGCAAATCATCAAAAATACTCATTTTAATTCCTCATCTTTTAACTGCTGGGTTAGTGCTTTTAACGCCATCTTTTCAGCAGGTGTTAAGTTTTCTTTTGTACTTTTTTGATAAGCCAAAACAAGATAAATAACATCCTTACAAGCCAAAAAATAAATAACTCTAGCACCGCTACTTTTACCTTGCTTCCCCAATGCCATACGGATTTTTCTTAACCCTCCTGTACCTTGGATTAAGTCACCTTTGTCTGGTTGAGCAATCAAAGTACGCTGAAGTTCTTTCAGCTCGTCATCCGTTGCTAAACTCTTGATTTGCGGGTAAAAACTGAGGTTTCAATAAATACAATACCATGGCTCACTTAGCACACCCTGATAGTGAATTTTATGTGTACATTGTACACTTCAGTTATTTTAATTCAAGCCGCAAACTACTATTGCCTCTCACTTACACCTTCTATCATCAAATAATACACTAAGCTAATTCCCTTGCCTTCTTATTCTTTAAAAGAATTAGAGAATACCTATTTATTCTTTTTAGTTACCCTCAGCAAGCGGCATACTCTCTGGCATTCTTCTTTTAAACTTTGTTAACAGGAATAAAAAATGCCTGCGCTTGCCGAATCACGGCTTACTCATTTACAGCAGCTAGAAGCTGAAAGCATTCACATTATTCGTGAAGTGGCGGCTAGTTTTGCTAACCCTGTGATGATGTATTCCATAGGGAAAGACTCTTCCGTTATGTTGCACCTAGCACGTAAAGCTTTTTATCCCGGTACACCGCCCTTCCCTTTGCTGCATGTGGATACCACTTGGAAGTTTCAGGAGATGATTCGCTTTCGTGACCAAGCCGCCAAAGATGCAGGCATGGAATTGCTGGTACACACCAACCCAGAAGGCGTGGCAATGGATATTAACCCAGCCATTCACGGTTCGGCTTTGCATACCGATTTAATGAAAACTGCGGCCTTAAAACAAGCCTTAGACAAGTATGGTTTTGATGCGGCTTTTGGTGGCGCTAGGCGTGATGAAGAAAAATCACGGGCTAAAGAAAGGGTCTTTTCTTTTCGGGATAAAAACCACCGTTGGGACCCTAAAAACCAACGCCCAGAGCTGTGGAACCTGTACAACACTGAAGTTAAAAAAGGTGAAAGCATTCGTGTTTTTCCACTGTCTAACTGGACAGAATTAGATATTTGGCAGTACATCTGGTTGGAAAAAATTCCGCTGGTTCCTTTGTATTTTTCTGCGCTGCGCCCTGTGGTTAAGCGAGAGGGTGCTTGGATAATGGTTGATGATAAACGCCTACCCTTGGCTGAGGGCGAAGAACCACAACTTAAACAAGTGCGCTTTAGAACCTTGGGTTGTTACCCACTCACTGGGGCAATTGAATCCACCGCTGCTACCCTGCCAGAGATTATTCAAGAAATGCTCTTAACCAGTACGTCTGAACGCCAAGGCCGGATGATTGATAAAGATACGCGTGGCTCGATGGAGCAGAAAAAAATGGAGGGTTATTTCTAATGACTGCCAGCTATATACAAGAACAAGGCGATTTAATTAGCGCCGATATTGAAGGTTATTTATTACAGCAGGAAAATAAACAGCTCTTGCGTTTGCTAACCTGCGGTAATGTTGATGATGGTAAATCGACCCTGATAGGGCGTTTGCTTCACGACAGTAAAATGATTTACGAAGACCAGCTAGAAGCCATTCAAAAAGACAGTAAAACCCAAGGCACCACAGGCGATACCCTAGATTTAGCCTTATTGGTGGATGGCTTGCAGGCAGAAAGAGAACAAGGCATCACTATAGATGTTGCCTACCGTTATTTTTCAACCGCCAAACGTAAGTTTATCATTGCCGACACGCCAGGGCATGAGCAATACACTCGCAATATGGTGACTGGCGCTTCCAATTCCGATGTTGCTTTGGTGTTGATCGATGCACGTAAAGGTATGCAGGTACAAACTTTTCGCCACAGTTATTTAGTATCGCTTTTAGGATTAAAGCACTTGGTTGTAGTGGTGAATAAAATGGATTTGGTTGATTTTAGCCAAGCAAGGTTTAACCAAATTCGTGAAGACTACCTAGCCTTTGCGCAATCGCTTGCTAAGCGCACCCAGCTTAAATTGCCGGAACTGCATTTTGTGCCGCTTTCTGCTTTACAGGGCGATAATGTAGTCAATGCCAGCCCCTCTTTAGCTTGGTATCAGGGCTTGCCCTTAATGGCTTTGCTAGAAAACTTGGCAATTCAGCCAGCCAGTGCTAATCAACCGCTGCGTTTTCCTGTGCAATACGTTAACCGACCTAACCGTGATTTTAGGGGTTATTGCGGTACGTTAGCTGCGGGTAAACTCAGTGTTGGCGATAAGTTGCGTGTACTGCCTTCAGGTTTAACCAGTCAGGTTAAATCCATCGTGACTTATCAGGGTGAACTGCAACACGCCTACCCACAAATGGCGATTACTCTTACGCTTGAAGATGAAATTGATATTTCTCGTGGTGATATTTTAGTGGCTGCCGATGACATTTCGGTTGTTACTGACAGAATCACCGCAGAAATGGTATGGATGGCTGAAACGCCTTCGTTACAAGGCAAAACCTACTTACTTAAAACCGCCAGTCGCTTGGTGAATGCCCGTATTCTAGCCATTCATTACACCACCCAAGTCAACACTTTAGAGCGCCAGCCAGCCGCTGAACTTAATCTGAATGAAATTGCCCGTGTTGAATTGCAGTTAGAACAACCCATTTTAGCCGATGACTATTTAACCAACCCCACCACCGGCAGTTTTATTCTGATTGACCGCCATGAACAAGGCACAGTCGCCGCCGGTATGATTCAAGCCAGTCATCAAGCACTTGAATCAGAAACAACAAAATCAACAGAACTCACCCCAGTTACTAGCAGTGAAAGAGCCGCTAGGTTAGGCCAGTTAGCAGCAAAAGTTACCCTACAAGGTGGAAGTAATACCCAGCGCCAGCAATTAGCGATTCAGCTAGAACGCTTAGTGTTTAACGCCGGACGTTTTGCCTTAGTAATAGATGAAGAAGAACTCGCAGGCGGTTTAGCAGAAGAACAACCCCAACTAGAAGCTTGGCTACTCACTAAAGGTTTGCTGCTGATTACTTCACAGGCAAGCCAACAGCAAAATTTATCTGATAACAAAGTAATGAGTGCCGTAATTCAAAGCACCGAACTTAGTAAACCAAATCAGTACCAAGAGATTGCCCTACTGGAAAATGAAAACACACCAGCAGAGCAATTATTGGCAAAACTAAGGGAATTAAAAATTATTTAAGATAAGGAAACAAGCCTGAAGATACTTTAAGCCAATTGCCGATCTTGGTCGGCAATCACTGATTAATTAGGTGTTTCAGGCTTTCTTGTTGTTCTAATGTTTGAAACTAGGTATCAGATAGTTAGGGGCTTAATGAGTATTTCGAAATACCTGTTGTTGCACCGCTTGCGCGGTTTGCCTTCTTGGCTGGCTGGTGAAAAAGTCACTCACGCTCTGTACTTCTTGGTCCAAGGGGATAATGGCTAGAATCTTGCCTTTTAACTCTGAGTCCTCACGGGTTTCCCACATTTCAAGGAATTGGTATCTACTATAAGTACGATTACCCTGCGAAGGGTCTGCAAGCCACACGGTGTCGCTGTTGATTCCTCGTAACACAGAAAAGTGATCGTCCCTGTGATGCTTTGTATAAACGATAACAGGAATTTTTAGCTTAGTAAGTTGCTCAAATGACGCCGCATACCCTACACCTCGAAAACCCAGCTCCTTCAGTGCATTAGCCATATCATCAAAGGAGGCCCGCATGTCTTCTTTATCCATGATCTTTAAAATTTCTTCTTCGGTAACAGACAAGCCATAATATTCATTAAGAACAGTCGCCAATGATGCTGCGCCACATGAATAATCCAAGTCTTGCTTTACTATCTCTGTATCACGCATCGTTTTCCAACTATTAATAGGAATAGAGCCTCGCAAATTATAGCTATTTACATATGCCGCATCTGATGCTCTAACAGAAAAAGAAACTAATAAAGATACAGATAATAAAATCGTCACAACAGTATTTTTCATTGACCACCTTAACACAAGAATTGTGGCAAACAGTAATTACTCAATCAATCTCTGCAACATATGAGCAGAGACGCCGCCCGCTAACGTCATTAGGCTTGTTCTTATAAATAATAGGTACTTGTTTTTTAATCGATCTTTAAAAGCAAGATAAAACAGGAGATAGACTAACCCTGCTGATAAGATAGCAACTGCACAGGTTAGCAATACATTTAATAGAGTCATTTTGATCGCCAGTTATACTATTCGATAAAAAGGGCCATCCATACGGATAGCCCAAACATTGTTACCACCAATTACTATAAGAACCATAGCCAGTTACGGCTCCACCGACAAAGGATTGTCCAAAAGCTTTTACCCCGACTCTGATACCATTAACCGGTGATAGAACGCCACTTGCCCCACCTGCAGCCATGGAGCCTAAGAAGCCCCAAGGACTAGACCCGCCACCTGCCAAGTAACCATAACCTGCACCGTAAGCACCTGCTAAACCACCAAGACCATATTGCCAGAATGCTCCTTCTGTGCTCTTCATCTCTTCAGATGACAACACAGCCAGTTCCATAGATTGGCTATTGTCCATATTGAAGATCAGGTTAGCATCAGCCAGGTCATTACCATTGGCAGCGAATGCAGGTAAAGAGATAGCACCACTCAAAAGGGTTGCGATAATTGCTTTCTTCATTATTTTTACTCCATGTAAAATTAACAAAGGGGCTGATTTAAAAGGCGTATAGCCAATTAAGTCTCAGGTCTGCCCCATTTTG
>JAAYGA010000093.1 GCA_012727935.1 Pseudomonadaceae bacterium
CACCGCCTGATTTGCGCCAATTTAATCGGGCTTTTTTAAACTGCTTGCGCCTTGTGACGTACTCACCGGCAATGCACTGCAAGGTTTGGCTGTGCAGCTCCAGTTCTTTACCAGCACCCTTTGTGTAAGGGTGTATATCGTAAGCAGACAAAAACACACCGCGCTCTTTAATGGAGCGATGACTTAATTCATTAACGTAGTTCCAGACGAAATTAACATTCCTAGCCATGCTGTTAAGCAAAGCTTTATGCTTATCTCGAACCCGAACCTTTAAAGTCTTGGTGTGTTTTATCATGCTGTATACGCTACCAGTGTTAATCTATGCTGCAAAGACTTTAGCGACCTATTAAGGGTCTGCTTACGCAACCCTCGCTATCCATCCTCGCACTCAAAGTACGAGGTCTTACGCGATTTTGATAAGTAAATTTTTCTATATAAAAAAACCTCCAGCAACTAGCCGGAGGTTTTTAGTTTTAGCTTAACAATTACTGGTAAGTTCTAGGACGCAGATTGTCTGGCTTAATAAAATCTTTTTCGCCAAAGTTATCATGATCACCCAGTAAACGACCTTGCTTTTCTAAACCATAGTTAGTGTGCTTATGAAAGGTATCTAGGTACTTGGCACGGGTATCTTTTACATCACCCGTGAAGCGTGGTTCTTGCGGACGTTCTTGGCTATCAATGTATTCAGCTAAGTCCCAAGACTCTTGTACACTCATGGTCATAGGTTGACCTAAAGGCATATTGCTACGAATAAACCCAGCCAGCGTGTATTGGCGTGCAATACCAGCACCCCAGTTGTAAGACAAGTCACCCCAAACGGCTGGGAAGTGTGGTTTGCCATCTACACGCATACCGCTGCCATCGTCTGAGTGACAAATAGCACAGTTTTCTGTGTATAGCTTCTTACCACGATCATAAGAAGGTGTATTAGGTGCTTTTTCTATCGGGTAACCTGCACCATAGAAATCCTTTCTTTCAAAGATAGGCAAACCCTTTGCTAACCACTGGTGATAAGACGTTAAAGCAATCATATCGTCGCTACCATAAGCGGGTGGTTTACCATTCATAGAGAAAGCAAAACAACCTGCTATTCGTTCTTCTAGGTTGTTAACGTGTTGGTTTTTACCACGGAAGTTAGGCATGGCAATAGCCGCACGCCAAACCGGTGCAGCAAAGGGTAAACGCCCTTCACCCATATGGCAACTCTTACAGTTCATATCATTAAAGACATTCTCACCACGTAACTGCTGGGTATTAACAAACAAGTCATAGCCACGTCGAATAGTGCGCTTTAACTCTGGGTGCAAATTAGCAGCTTCTAAGTCTTCCATGGTGGGTGGTGTGTGCACCACCTGCCCTTCTTTGGGTTCAGGGTATTTAATAGGAAAACGTAGCTCTTGTTTGGCAAAAGCTAAACCACTAACACCGGCAGCAAAAACAACACCAGCGAGCAGAGCAATACTTTTAATTTTCATGATAATGCTCCTTTATTGTGCAGGCTGAGTAGACAACCAAGCCGCTACGGCTTTTATGTCGCGGTCATTCATACGTTCAGCAATAGCAAGCATTAGGTGTTGCGGATCATTGTCACGCTTACCTTCTTGCCAAGCCACTAGCTGGCTTTCAATATAGCCTGCATGCTGCCCTGCAATGCCTGGGAAGTGTTCACCAGCACCTTTATTATCTGGGCCATGACAGGTTCCACAAGGCACAATGTAACGGTCCCAATCGCCATTAGTAACCAGCTTTTCACCATAGGCAAGTAGTTCCGTGTCGCTTCCACCACCAGCCGCTTTACCAGCTGGTTGCTGGCTATAATAAACAGCTAAATCTTTCATCTGTTTATCATTAAGCATCATTGCAAAAGGAGCCATGCTGGCATTAACGCGCTTGCCCGTTTTGAACTCTGTTAGCTGCTTGTAAATATAGTCGGCATCTAAGCCTGCAAGGCGCGGCCAAGATTCGCCGCCTTTAATATTCATGCCATTACCATCAGCTTGGTGACAAGCCATACAAATGGCGGTGCTTGCTTTTCCAGCCGTTGCGTCGCCGTCTAATGCTAAGGCTGATAGGCTAAAACACAACCCTAACAACAAAGCACTGAACTTTATTATGTTTTTGCTTTCCATAAGCTTCCCCTCATTATTATTTGACCGTCTTTTATAGTCGGCATCACCTTACTTTCTTTGTGCTCTTGCAGGTACTGGGGAATCACTCAACCAACTAAGGGTTTTCTTTAGTCAGCTACCAGCCTACACGTAAAACAATTGGCAATACAGTTAGTTATGTTTAATTTAAGATAAAGAACAAGCCTACTACTTTAGTTAATTTTAGGTGCTTTAGCTGGTTAGTCAGCTGTTGGGCTAGCCCTAGTAAGAAAAGGCCAGTGGCAAATCTAAAAGTAAAGCAGCATGAACTAATTCCGCCAAAGAGCTAACCTGCATTTTCTGCATTAGATTATGACGATGTACATCCACTGTTTTAGGGCTAATGCTTAGGCTGTCAGCAATTTTTTTAGCTTGTACACCTTTCACCAGCAGCAACATAATTTGTTTTTCTCGCTCGGTTAACCCAGCTAAACGCTGCCCAAAACTAATTAAAAGCTGTTGTTGTTCTAAAGCTTGACGGTGCTTGGCTACTGCTGCTTGCAAACTATCTAATAACTGCTGGTCATTAAAAGGCTTTTCAAAAAAATCGTCTGCACCCGACTTCATTGCCCTAACCGCCATAGCCACATCAGCATGACCACTCATTAAAATAACGGGCAATAAAATTGCTTGCTGCTTTAACTGCAGTAATAAATCTAAACCACTGGCCTGAGGCATACGAACATCCATTAGCAAACAACCCGGTTGTTCGTCTAAAGGCAGGCTTAATAAATCTAAAGCATTAGCAATAACCCGTGTTTCCAACCCCACGGTTTGCAATAACCATTGTAAAGATTCCACCACCTGCGGCTCATCGTCTAGCAGCCAAATAATTGCTGATACAGTATTTTTATTCATCATTCATTCGCCAACGGCCATTCCAAACAAGCACAAGCCCCACCTGCTGAATGAGGCACTAAATTTAAACTTGCACCCTGAGCAATGGCTAAGGTTCGACTCAGGCTTAAACCTAATCCCATGCCTTCTGGGCGTGTAGTAAAAAAAGGTTCAAAAATGCGCTGCTCTACCTCGGTGCTCAACCCTTCACCCTTATCGATTAATTCAAAAACCAAAAGATTACGCTGCCTGTCTTGTTCAACAAAAATATCAATACGGCCAGCAGTTTGGTGTTGCATAGCATCTAAAGCATTACTAACTAAGTTAATTAAAATTTGTAAAAACTCGACCCTATTAGCCCTAATTAACGGCAGCTTTTCTGGCAAATAGACATTTAAAGCCACTTTTTGGGCTTGTAAGCTGGCATCCATCAACAACCTAACCTCTTGCAACAACTGCTTAGGGTCTAGCTGTTGTTGATCGCTATTACCTTTACGCATAAAAGCCCTTAGGTTACGAATAATTTCTGCGGCCCTTTCACCTTGGGCAACAATTTTTTGTGCCGCAGCAATTAAAGGTTCTTTTTGTGGGTTATTTTCGCCATTAATCTGCTGTAACAAACGCTGGCTACCCTGTGCATAATTTAAGATAGCCGTTAAAGGCTGGTTTAATTCATGCGCCAAACCTGCAGCCAATTCGCCCATAACAGCAAAGCGTGATAAATGTGCCAGTTCTTTTTGTTTTTGTTGGCTTTCTTGCATGGCCTGCTGCAATTCTTGGCTGCGCTTGCCTACTAAATAGCCAACCCGAATATGGTGGGTAAAAATTAACAACAAAAGCCCAAATACTAAAAGTAATGGGTAGCGGTATTGGTAAACAGCCGTCAACAAAGGGTTATGTGGAAAAGATGCGAAAGGGCCAAGGCGCAGGCGCTCGAAAAGCGCATAAACAGGCTGATAAGAAAGAGGGGCTAACCATTGAGCTGGCTGGTTGCCAACAGGCTGCAATAAAGCCTGTAATACTTGTGAAACCTCGGCAGCTGTTTGCTTGCCAGTGCTTAAAAAAGGCCAATCTGGGTAAAGCTGGCTGGAAGTAAGGCACGGGTAGTTAGGGTGTTTTTGTTCACCCACCACCCGATAATCTGCTAGGTTAATTCTTCCTTCAGCAGCAAGAACTTCAGCCAAACAACTGCGTACAACAATAGCATCCACCTCACCCTTAGCAAGGGAATCAAACAGCTGCACCATAGGAAAGCCGGTTAATTTTAGCTGCACACTAGCCCGTTCAGGGTTTAAACCTCGCTGCTCTAATTCATCCCAAATTAGCTGAAAACCACCAAAAGCATCCTGTGTTACAGCGCCTAAAGTAAGTGAACGTAAATCTTCCCACCGATTAATTTCTATACGCGTGGCAGGCACTAAAACCACCGAGCCTATGGCTTGCTGGGGCAGATCAAAAAAAGGATTACTTAAAGTTGCTAAAGGCGCTAGTGGGTAGGTTTGGCTAAGCTGCACATAATGGCCGGGGTTGGTTATTAGATAATCTAGGCGTTCTTCTGCTAAGGCAGCTGCTATGCCTTCTAAACTTAACTGATGTAACACTATTTTTTTACTTGGCTGCTGCTGTTCAATTGCTGCCAAGGTTGCCGCCCAGCGACTAGTGGTGGCTTTACTTTCATCGCGCCAATCTAATACACCAAGGTGAATAATTGGGCTGGCAACAGCTGACAACCCAATTATTGCAAGCAGGCAATACAAGCTTAAAGCACTTAAATACCGGCTTAACATGCCTTACCTTTAAGTTTATAAGTTGGTGAAAAACACCACTAAAACAGCCAAGGGCGCTAAAAAGCGAGTTAATAAATTCCACAAACTAAAATCATAAATATCTAAACCTAGCTCTTGGCGAACACTTTCTTTATCTAAATGCCAAGCCACAAATAAAATACCGCCTAAACCCGTTAAAGGCAGCATAAATTTACTGGTTAACTGGTCTAGTAAATCAAAAATATTCAAGCCAAATATTAAAAAATCACCCAGCTGATTAAACGATAAAAGTGCCAGCAAACCTAATGCCCAAGCCGCACTACCTGAAACTACGGTAGATGCTGCACGGCTTAAAGGTGTGCGTTCTTCAACAAATTCAACAACAGGTTCTAATAAGGAAATTGCTGAAGTAATGGCTGCAAAACTTAACAACACAAAAAAAGCTACGCCAACTAACCAACCCCCAGCAATGTTGCCAAAAGCCAAAGGCAGGGTTACAAAAATAAGCCCTGGACCTTCACTTAAATTCAAACCTTCTGAAAAAACGATGGGGAAAATTGCCATACCTGCCGCCAAAGCAATTACCGTGTCCATAATAACCACGGTTCGAGCCGTCTTTAACAGGTTCATTTCTTCATTCATGTAAGAACCGTAGGCCATCATAATGCCCATACCCAAAGATAAGGTAAAAAAGGCATGACCCAAGGCAGCTAAAATAACCTTACCGGTTAACTGAGACCAATCGGGGCTAAACATAAAAGTTAACGCTTGTGCAAAACCACTGGTTGTTGCGCCATAAGCCACTAAAATTAATAACAAAGCCCCTAAAGCAGGCATTAAAATGGTTGCTGCACCTTCCAACCCCTTAGTTACGCCCCTTGCCACTATGCCAATGGCCAGCAACATAAACAGGCTATGCCAAAGTACCAACAAACCAGGACTGGCTAGCAAACGACTAAAAATAGTGGCGATACCCTCGGCATCTTGGCCTGCAAAATTATTAACCAGCGCATCTTTAATGTAAGAAAGCGCCCAGCCACCAATAACGCTATAAAAAGAAAGAATTAAAAAAGCACCCAGCACCCCACTAATGCCTACTAGCATCCAAGCTTGACTGGCATTATTTTTCTGGGCCAAATCGCGCATAGTGTTCACTGGGTTTTTCTGACCACGGCGGCCTAATAACCATTCGCTGACTAAAATGGGTAAACCAATTAAAAAAATACAAATTAAGTAAACCAGTACAAAAGCAGCACCACCGCTTTCCCCAACCATGTAAGGGAACTTCCAAATATTGCCTAGCCCTACTGCCGAACCGGTAGCCGCTAGCACAAAACCCATGCGGGATGACCACTGGGCGTGTACCTTGGTTGTTGCTTTCATAAAATTATCCTAAGTTCGTTTTTTTAACTGTTGCTTAGTAAATAGGCGACTAGAATATATTGCTGGGCAACTTGCAGCAAACCTAACCAGCAAGATGGGCTAGACTACCGCTAGCTTAATCCTTGTTGCTGCCATGACACTGGTAACACTTATTCCCCATTATTGCGGCGTATTTTTAATGCATTTTTTACCGGTATTTTATTTAAAAATTGGCTTTTTTAGGACGCCGACCATAGTTACGGCAGGGCAGTTCAAACCAACGATATAACAGAGCCGCTAGTAACCAAGTAACTAAAACTGAAGCCAGTAGATGTAGGTTAGGCGATTCAAACACCCCAGATAGTAACAATAATACTAGGCTATGTAATAAATATACCCCATAGCTTAATGAACCTAGGTGCAATACTGTTTTATGGATAATGATTTTTAAACCTATTTTAAAAGGTTTTTTAATAACAGAATGAAGAGCTTTTTGTTTATCTAACAACAACAAACCTGCAAGTAATAAAGCAAAGGAAAAGGCCACACCTAAATTAAACCAACCAAATGGACGAGGACTAATTAAACCTACCGAAACAAGTGGGTAAATAACATATAAAATTATTAAAAATACAGTAGATAAAAACAATAGCAACCAAGGTTTAATATAATATATTTTATTATAACTAAAACTAGACTCAGGCTTATTATAAAACCAATAAAATACTGCTATACCCAACCAAAATTCAATTAACAATGTAGGTAACTGGGCTTGGCGTACCAACCAATTACCGTTGCTTGGCTGGTAATGCCAATAGTGCATTATTAAAAAACCAACACTGCTTACAAGTGCTAAACCCCAAAAACGTAACTTGGGTGATAAGGTTGCCGGTAAAAATAGACAAACCAACACCAAAGCATAAAAAGCCACCTCAACAGAAAGTGTCCAGTAAACTTCATTAAAATAAGCAATGCCATGTAAATTTTGCCAAGGAGCAGCTTGCAGAAAAAATAAGTGTTGCAGAAATTGCCAAAGGGTTAGTGCAAGGTTTTCAAACCAGCTTTCTAGGGTGCTGCTAGGTACAAAGATTACTGTTAAAGCTAAAGACAATAAATACAAGGGGTATAAACGCCACACTCGCCGCTTTATAAAAACCCTTGCAGACTGATGACGAATGCCTAGCACCAAGGGTGCAAATAAATAACCAGTTAGCACAAAAAACAAATCGACCCCAGCATGAAAAAAATGCAAGCCAGCTAGTGCCTCTGCCATTGCTGGGCTTAGTGAATAAACATAATGATGCACCACTACCATAAGTGCGCCTAGGCCACGCAGACCTTCAATAATGGGTGACATAAAAACTCATCTAGAAAACTGTTGGTATAATGGATAGGTAGCCTGTTCAGCCATAAAGAAACTCCTTAACTAATAATGATACAAAACTAGGCAGAATTTGTTTTAAAAACCTGCCAGACATAAGGCTAGTGAGGTTGTTTATTAATTATTACAAATTAATAAAAAAACCAAATTACAAGTGAGAGTCTTTTTAAGATTTATTCGTCAAAAGAACTTTTAATATTTATTTTGGGGTCAGATCAAAATCGAATAAAGCCTAATTTTGATCTGACCCCAATTGACCTTAAACTAGTGTATGAAGGTAATCATCAAACTGTAGATTTTGTA
>JAAYGA010000094.1 GCA_012727935.1 Pseudomonadaceae bacterium
AGTCTACTGCTTGCTGGAAAGCTTCATCTAAATTTTTTCCAGCAGATTTCATTTCTACCAAAAGCGTGCCAGGCCATAGTAAATCAATGCGCTTACTTGATTGATCACCGTCTGTTTTTACTGCTAGTTCAAAAGAACCTACGGTTTTACGCTTAATATCAAAAATGGCAAAAAAGTCATTTAAAAAGCTTTGCGCTTCTGCATTTTCTTTAACATCATCTTGGTGGTCTAAAACGAACTGGTGAGCACGGCTGCGAAGGGTGTTGATTGGTAAGGCCATTGGCTACATTCCTTGTTTATAGTAATAAGCTGGTAACAGAAGCTAGCTTAGCTGTCAGTTACAGGTTAGTAAAAGTATTAAGTATACTTAAAAACTAAAAGTCAGTATCAGTTCCGAATTAAGAAACCACTCACCTAGAATTTTTTTTAACTTTACCCGTACTTCATCCGTGCAATTCGTGGCTAAGCACTTAAAACTCATCCTATCATGAATATTTTTCATGTGATCGTTGAAATAACATCGCTTTTGTTCATGTTGGTATCCACGTATAAATGTATCCATTCTCAGCAATCAACACGAATTGGATACCAGAAGATCATGACTAATAATTTTGTATTTGCTTTAAACAGCATAAATTTTGATGAAAACTATCACCCCTTAAACACAACACGAGCGACAACCAACTTCGCTAACTTAGCCAGAGGCGAGAGCCGTCAACAAAATTTACGCAATACGTTAGCCATGATTAACAACCGATTTAACGCTCTAGCTCACTGGGATAACCCCAAAGCCGACCGCTATTCTGTTGAGCTAGAAATTGTTTCTGTTGAGATGAAAATAGATCATCAAGGTAAGGAAGATAGCTTTCCTGCCATTGAACTACTAAAAACTATTATTGTTGATCACCACACCAACCAACGCACCGAAGGCTTGGTCGGTAATAATTTTTCTTCTTATGTGCGCGATTATGATTTTAGCGTTTTGCTGCTCGATCATAATAAAGATCAAACCCAGTTCAGTATTCCCAATGATTTTGGTGATTTACACGGCAAGCTTTTCAAAAGCTTTATTAATTCAGCTACTTATCAAGAAAACTTCACTAAGTTGCCAGTAATCTGCCTTAGCGTTTCAGACAATAAAATTTACCATAGAACTGAAAACCAGCATCCGGTACTAGGCGTTGAATACCTACCCAATGAGTCATCATTAACTGAACAATATTTCAAAAAAATGGGTTTAGAGGTTCGTTACTTTATGCCACCCAATAGCACAGCACCACTAGCTTTCTACTTTTTTGGTGACTTGCTGAAGGATTACACAGCCCTAGAACTGATTAGCACCATTAGCACTATGGAATCTTTCCAAAAGATTTACCGCCCAGAAATTTATAATGCTAATGCTACGGCGGGTAAGTGCTACCAACCTAATTTAAAAAACCTAGACCATTCATTAACACGCATTGTTTATGACCGAGAAGAACGCAACCAGTTAGCGATTCAGCAAGGAAAGTTTACTGAGGAAAACTTTATCAAGCCTTATCAAACGCTACTTGAACAATGGTCAGCTAATTACGCTGCTTGAAATTTAACTTTATAACTTACACACAATTAATACGGAATCTATTATGAGCATTTTACTACCCACCTCCACCGCAGGCAGCTTACCCAAACCTTCTTGGCTGGCAGAACCTGAAACCATTTGGTCGGCTTGGCGCTTAGAGGGCGAGGCATTAATTGAAGGTAAGCAAGATGCTTTATTAGTGTGGCTGCAAGAGCAGCAGCAAGCGGGCATTGATATTGTAAGTGATGGCGAACAAACCCGACAGCATTTTGTGACCACTTTTATAGAACACCTTGATGGCGTTGATTTTGAAAAGCGTGAAACGGTTAAAATCCGTAACCGCTACGATGCCAGCGTGCCAACCGTAGTGGGTGCGGTTAGTCGTCAAAAGTCAGTATTTGTTGAAGATGCCAAGTTTTTACGCAAGCACACCAAGCAACCGATTAAATGGGCGCTACCTGGCCCTATGACCATGATTGATACGCTTTACGATGCGCATTATAAAAGCCGTGAAAAGCTAGCTTGGGAATTTGCCACAATACTGAATCAAGAAGCCCGTGAGCTAGAAGCCGCAGGCGTGGATATTATCCAATTTGATGAACCTTCATTTAATGTATTTTTTGATGAAGTAAACGATTGGGGCATTGCCGCATTAGAAAGAGCGGTTGAAGGCCTGAAGTGTGAAACCGCCGTGCACATTTGCTATGGCTACGGCATTAAAGCCAATACTGACTGGAAGAAAACCTTGGGTTCTGAATGGCGTCAGTACGAAGAAGTTTTTCCTAAGCTACAAAAATCTAGCCTAGATATTATCTCGTTAGAATGCCAAAACTCCCATGTACCTATTGATTTAATTGAATTGATTCGTGGTAAAAAGGTCATGATTGGTGCCATAGATGTGGCAACTAATACCATTGAAACGCCAGAAGAAGTCGCCGACACACTACGCAAAGCACTGCAATTTGTTGATGCTGACAAGCTTTACCCTTCAACCAACTGCGGCATGGCTCCTTTAGCGCGTTCTGTCGCCAAAGGTAAGCTAAAAGCCTTAAGTGCCGGTGCAGAAATCATTCGACAAGAACTTAAAGCCTAAAGCTTTTTTATAGCTTTTCTTCTATAAACCGCTGCTTAGGTAGCGGTTTATTTATTTTATTAATGCTTCTGCTAATTTCTTATAACTATTTAACCTATCTTGGTAATCATAAGTTACGGTAACAATACCGACTTCATCACACTGATATAAAGCAGCCTTAC
Source organism: Pseudomonadaceae bacterium (assembly GCA_012727935.1). GTDB lineage: Bacteria > Pseudomonadota > Gammaproteobacteria > Pseudomonadales > Halomonadaceae > Marinospirillum. The sequence goes on from JAAYGA010000094.1 coordinate 2,816, forward strand.
GGTGAATTTCTTCTGCACATTCTTCAGGTGTGCCGATTACCATTGAATTTAAAATTGCAGTAAAAAATGCTTTTTCAGACCCACTGAGTGTCTTTTTAAGGTTAGCGACTTCCTCTGGGCTTTTTACTACTTCTCTAACCCCTTGGCTAAAAGCTTTTACCTTCCAATAAATGGCTGGTGCTGCAAGGTATTCAGCCTGTTCACGACTAGCTGCACAAACGGCAGCAATGGCAATATTGGCTTCAGGATGACCTTCATGCCCTGCTGCCTGCCAAGCATTTTTATATTCGGTTATTACGCTGGGTGGCGCAGCATCTGGGCTAATAAATAAGGCCAGTGTCATTTTCATACCTAATTGACCAGCTAACCCAGCACTTCCACCACTGGAACCTAGCATCCAAATTTGGGGTGCTGTTGCTTGGCCTTGCATTATTTTTAATGCCTGATAGGCATGGTTTTTTGGCAGGTTTTTATTAAGTAAGCCTTGTAGAAGCCAAGCTTGCTCAGCATAGTTTCCAAGCCCAGGTTGAGCAGGGTAGGCTAAGGCGTGTGATGCCAGTTCATCACCACCTGGCGCACGGCCAATGCCAAGATCGATGCGTCCTGGGAAAAGCGTTTCTAGCATGCTGAACTGTTCAGCTACCTTGTATGGGCTGTAGTGGCTTAGCATAACGCCACCACTGCCAACCCGAATACGTTGGGTTAGGCTGGCAATATGCGCCACCAAAATCTCGGGGCAGGGGCCAGCAAAATTAATACTATTGTGGTGCTCTGCTAACCAGTAGCGGTGATAACCAAACTGGTCACACTGCTTAGCAAGGTCGACAGTCAGTGTTGCGGGTGAAACACCATTTGGGCTGCCTTGTACTGGGGATTGGTCAACAACGGTTAATTTTAAATTCATAAGTTTTCCAGAGTTTAAAAGAACATCTTGAACTAACCCCCAAGATTGGGAGCCTTAAAAAAAGCAAAAAAAAGCCTGAATTAGATTCAGGCTAAAAGCGGATACTAAAATTTTAGTAAACGAACAACACATGAAACCAACCAACAACCATTGGCAGTGTTGGCATAGCTAATAATACAACCAAGCCGGTTGGAATCCATAAAATACTGCTATCGTCTTGAAAGTTTTCAGTAGTTTGTGACATTTTCATTACCTTTTGAATTGTATAAAAAATGATCTAAATCATATTTAATCTATTCTAAGGCGTATGCAAGGGTTTGTCACCAATCAAATATTAGTACATTAAGGTATACAGTTTACGCCGCGCTTTAATAACCAGTGGGTTACCCTCTCCTAGCATGGCAAAAACCTCCAACAGCCTTTTATGTGCCACGCCTTCTTGGTAGCTGCGGTCGTCACGCAAAAGATTTAAAAGCCGCTCTAATGCTTGCTCATGATCGCTTTGTAGTAAAGCAGCCATGGCTTTTAAGTAATTAGCTTCACTGTCTTCACGCTCGCCCAGTTCAGCTAATTTTTCAGCTGAAGGGGCAGCTTCACTAAACTTTAGCCCAGCCATTAACCCTTTTACATCGGGGCGCGCCTTGTCTGCTTCAGGCAAGTTTTCAAGCACTGCTTTAGCATCAGTGGCTAGGTTCTTTTGTAATAATACCCTTGCTAGATCAATTTGCAGGTTAATATCTTCGGGCAGCTGGCTAATGGCATATTGCAGCATTTCCTGCGCTTCGTCTAACTCACCTGCACTAATGTGCTGCTTAACTTGTTCTTTAAGTGCATCAACAGGGTTGGTTAGGTGTTGCTTTAAAAAAGCACGAATTTCACTTTCAGGTTTAACGCCATCGAACTGATCTAATAGTTTGCCTTCACCCACCAAAATAACAGTAGGCACACTGCGTACTTGAAATTGTTGGGCGAGTTCTGGCTGTTCTTCAATATTAACTTTAGCCAAAATAAACTGGCCTTGAAATTCGTTGGCTAGTTTTTCTAAAATAGGCATTAGCACTTTACAGGGCGCACACCAGTCAGCCCAGAAGTCGACTAATATTGGCTGCTTTAACGAGCCTTCAAGAATAACCTGCTGAAAATTTTCAAGTGTTATATCAATACTATAC
>JAAYGA010000095.1 GCA_012727935.1 Pseudomonadaceae bacterium
CTTAACGTGGATGGTTTAGCCAATGACGAACGGTAATTTTAAGCTATTTAACCAAATTAAGGAGCCTGCCATGCAACTCAGCCACTTTAAATTACTACCCTTGTCAGTTTTTGCCTTGGCGATGTTGGGTGCTAATTCAGCACTTGCTCAAGAGCCGCCCTTGGGCGCTGGGCAAATTTTGCAACAAAACCAGCCACAGCTTAGCGCACCTAAAAAGTCGGATATTCAGCTGCAACTGCCCAGTGATACGGGGCAAACCACTCAACCCGGTGGGCAAACGGTGGCTTTAACGCAAGTTATTTTAAGCGGTAATACCTTATTTTCAGATGAAGTATTGTTAGCCCAGCTAGAAACGGCTTTAGAAAGCCCCCAAGATTTAGCAGGCTTGCGTAACCTAGCCGAACAAATTACTAACTTTTACCGTGCCAGTGGCTACCCTTTTGCACGGGCATTAATTCCTGCCCAAGCCATGAAGCAAGGCGAGCTAAAGATTCAAGTGGTTGAAGGGCGTTATGGTCAGGTTGAAGCAAGAAGTGCCAGTGGCGATAAAAAATTAGCCGCCACTGCACAAGGCTTTTTAGCCAATTTAAAACCGACAGAGATTATTGCTTCTGTACCACTTGGACGCAGTTTATTAATTCTAAATGACTTACCTGGAATGCAGGCCACCCCCGTGGTGCGCCCAGGTAGCACACAAGGTACGGGTGATTTAGACGTGGCCGTGACTGCAACTAAACGTTTTTCAGGGGATTTAGGGTTAGATAATCACGGTAGCCGTTTTTCAGGGGCTTACCGTGCCACGGGTAATTTAAAGGCCAATCGCTTATTTACCGTGGGCGATCAGCTGAATTTTTCTTGGTTATATTCCAGTGAACAAACTTGGCTAGGTGGTATTCAATACAGCTTGCCCGTGGGCAGTTCAGGCTTAACGGCTAACTTGGGGCATTCCTATACTGATTACACCCTTGGCAAAGGTTTTAAAGGTTATGAAGGCACCGCAGCGGTTAGTAGTCTTGGTTTAAGTTATCCGCTAGTTCGCAGCCAACAGGCTAATCTTTCAGTACAGCTAACTTACCAATACAAAGACTTAGACGATAAAGGCGTTGCTGGTTACAACAAAGCCACCGCCAGCCATGCTCTGCCGTTGCAACTTAATTTTGATAAGCGTGATGCTTTTGCAGGGGGCGGCTTAACCTATGGGCAGTTTATTTTAACTTCAGGGCGGTTAGATATAGACCAAAGTGCCGCCGCTTCTAGCGACCAAAGCTTTACCAAGCTGAACTTGCAAGTGGTGCGTTTGCAAAGCCTTACGCAGCGTTTCACCCTTGTTGCTAAGCTCAACAGCCAATGGGCCGACCAAAAAATATTAGACGGCTCAGAAAGCTTTTCACTAGGTGGACCACAAGGCGTGCGTGCTTACCCTTCTTCTGAAGGCTCTGACAGCCGTGGTTTAGTGGCGCAATTAGAAACCCGTTATGCCACACCTTTTGGGCTAACGCCTTATGCGTTTGTGGATGCTGGGCAAAGTAGCCGTGGCGATACTAATAATGGCAAACGCCGTGTATCAGGCGCTGGTTTAGGCAGTAGTTATCAGTGGTCTGCTTTGCAATTGGATGCCAGCCTTGCTTGGTCGCTTTCAGGTGGCGATTCACAAGCCGACAACAAGGGCAACGACCCGCGTTTCTGGTTTAGTGGGCGGTTTAACTTCTAAACTTAATTGTTAATTTAATCCTCTCTAAAACTAAAGTAAAACTAGCCATTCACTGTGGCTGGTTTTACTCACTAATTATTTACCTAGCTATTCATCTACAATGAAAACTAAACCTTTACCAAATACAGATCGGATAGGAAAATTAAAGCCCTGTTCTCTAGCTTTTTTACGTAATCGACTAATAATTACATTGACACGGTGTATATCCTGATCTTCATGGTGCTTAAATAATTGCTTATCAATAAACAAACGGCTAATAACTTGGTTAGGTTCGTTAAGCATAACTTCTAATAGTTCTTTTTCTTGTTGTGTCACTAATAGCTTATTTCCTACCGGATCAATAAGACTTGAATTAGTAGCATCTAATAACCAACCGCTTTCTTTTTTAATTGGTTTATTAAGTAAATCTTTCGTTCTTTCACTCTTAGCTTCCAACCGATTAATGCTAATACGCTGCCATAAAGCTTCTATTTTTTCATTTAGATCAGCAAAATTAACAGGTTTTACTAGGTAAAGATCTGCACCTAAATTAAGCCCCTGTAAATAATCTTGTTTACCACCCCTAGCAGTAATAATAATTAGCCCAAAATTACCCAGTTTACTTAAATGGCTAATAAGGCTAAAGCCGTCTTCACCTGGCAGCCCTATATCTATTAAAAAAATATCTGCTTTTTGTAAGTGCAATTTTTTCCAAAAAACTTCAGCATTTTCAGCAGTCCAACAGGAATACCCCTTAGATCCTAGAAAAAAAACTAATTCTTCTTGTAAATCTACATTGTCTTCAATAATGGCTAGGGTAGGTTTTTTTGGCATTATTTTGTCCTATTCAAGCGGCAAAAATTAGAGTAGAAGCTCAAGTTGAAAAGTGCAGCCTTGGCTAGAGTTTTTAACTAGCTTTAAACTACCTGCATGGGCTTTTACTATTTCATGAGCCACAAATAAGCCTAATCCATAGCTTTTAACTGTTGATGAAATCTGAGACGCTTGCAAGGCTTTGTGTTGATAACGCTCAAAAAGCTGGTTCACCATTTCAGGTGCAACGCCTTTACCTTGGTCAGTAA
>JAAYGA010000096.1 GCA_012727935.1 Pseudomonadaceae bacterium
ATTCGTGCTGTTAACCGCTGTATAAAATGCTTAAAGCCCATGCGCCTAATATGTGTAATCTTTGTTGCAATTCTTAAGTTAAATAAAGCACTGTGCATTTTTTTATCAAACTCAGCGGCTGTTTGTGTCTGACTCCAAACTTCTAGGCTTTTTCGTCGAGTCACGCGCCTTAGTTTTTGCACTAAGGCCACGTCAAGCGAGACGGGTTTCTTTCCATATCTTTTTTCAGGAACAGCCACACCCATTGCCTGTGCTTCTTTTACTCTGACATAAAGTCCGTCATGGCGATGGTTATAGCTGCCTTGCTGAGAAGCGCGCATGGTGTCAGGACTGATAGATTCAATAACAATAGCCGAGCTATTAGCACCTTCTTGTATGATGCTTTCAGCTAAAGGACTGCGGGTTATAATCACACTGGTACCACGACCGTCTTTGCTATAGGGTTCAAGCCAGGCATCGCCTAAAGAGATATCGGCCAACTCAGTAACAACATCATCACAGAAATCACATGCATTGGCTTTAAAAAGACCTGTACCCCACATGTCGCCGACTTCGCGCATTTTTATCTTTTTATAATCGCCACTCGCAACGTCTTCGCAACCAAATGCATAGTCGCTAGCCGTACTTGTTACATCTTTTATTCTAAAGTTTGGTGACTTAATATTCTCATGATCTGCTCCTGCTTTTGAAGCAAGATACTCAGTGAAGAATTTACTTTTCACACCCCCACAAATAATGCCAGCAACAAAAGGGATTTTTTCTTTCAAGACTGGATCGTAGTGCTGCGCTAACCGTACCGCTTTTACAAAACAGGCAACACCAACAATAGCAACCTTACCTTCAAGCTTTTCTAACTCAGGTAGTACCGTTGCTAAGGTCACAGGATAATATTTTGTTTTTGCTGAGTCTCTTAGTTCAGTTTTATTACTCGCGACTTTGTACTCATAGTGCGGGCCACTTTCATTTGGTGAACGCACTGAAAACACATGATCAATGATGCCTTTATCAAGCAACTGATCAAATACATACGTGGCAATACCACCAGAGGATGAAGTTTCGCGGAACTCATTTGAGTAAGCAGCATAAATACCGATCAGCCTGCCGAGCTTTTCTTCAGTTTGTGTACCTTCGGTAAGAAAGATTTCAGCTAACGCCGTTTCATCTTTTACAGGCTCAAGAGGCAGTGGATTAAACGGGCACACACTGATACAAGCTGCATCGTTATCACAGGACCCCGTTAGCTCAGGAACAAGAAAGCCTTCTTTATTCCAACCCATAGAGAGGGCATTCGATGAGCACTTATATGTACAAAGTCCACACCCTGTGCACATGTCATTATCAACAACTTGCACTATAACTTGAGGCTTGCTTGTCATATTACTACCATATCCTGTTTTTTATATTCAAAAATACTCGACTTAATAAAGCGCGTTCGCTTTTCTTTAAACCAACAAAAAAAATTGCAATAACAACCAAGACACCTGACGTCACTACAGAAAGTAAGAAACCAAATAGCGAAACTGCAAAGTGACTTTCAATATATTTATTTAACGCAAATACTAAAATAGAAACAGATATCACGGGCATAACTGCATCTATTATATATCTACGCTTTTTCATATTGACTAATTTTGAAATCAACTGAATTCGAGCAAACAAAGCAATTATAGATAATATAATTGCAACATAAAATACAGTTTGCGGTGCACCACCAGCCTTCAAGATAATATAAGACGCTGGAACGTTTAATAGTAATATCCCACCGACAACAAACTGATAAAGTTTAATATGACCTGTAGCCTGTGCTGCAGTCATTAACGAGGGAGAAAGGCTATCAATTAGAATGGTATAGATCACAAGCTGAGCAAATATAGCTGTACCTTCTGGTACGACACCCAGCCAAACAGAGAGAATTTCTTCTACGTTATTTAAAACTGGGAGAGAAAGTAGTAACAGTACAAAAAAATTATATTTCGCCCCATAGCAAACTAGTCGATGCATATAGGTCATATCGTCTGCAGCATAGGATTTGATAATTTGCGGGTTAATTGCCACTTGCAAATTCTGTACAAAACTATTTAATGCAGCAGATACCTGCATGGCAATCGCTCTAGCTGCGTTGACTGATGGCCCAAAAAAGATATTCAAGAGTACATTTACGCCCTGTCCGCTCATGACTGCAGCAA
>JAAYGA010000097.1 GCA_012727935.1 Pseudomonadaceae bacterium
GGGTACTTGCCCAGCGTCTTCCCAATCAGAATAGTAAGGATCAGCTTCTTTATCTAAAAAGCGGCCAATCATTTCATGGAATAGTTGGGTGTTTTCATCTTGCTCAAGCATTACTAAATATCCTTACGCAGGTGGCGTTTTAAAATTTTACCTGCGGTACTTTTGGGGAGTGAATCACTAAAAACAATTTTCTTAGGTAGTTTGAAGGGTGCTAGGTGCTGGCGGGCATGTTGAATAAGCTCAGCTTCAGTAGCTGAAGCACCTTCTTTAAGAACAACAACAGCAGTAATGGCTTCAATCCATTTATCATCGGGCATCCCAATAACGGCTACTTCTGATACGGCTGGGTGAGTAAATAAAGCTTCCTCAACCTCACGGCTAGCAACCACAACGCCACCGGTATTAATAACGTCTTTAATGCGGTCAACAATAAACAAATAGCCTTCTTCATCTAAGTAGCCAACATCACCGGAATGAAACCAGCCGCCTTGAAAAGCTTCTTCAGACATTTCTGGGTTATTCCAATAGCCAGTAAGTAATTGGGGAGAACGGTGAACAATTTCACCCTGCTGTCCTGTTGGCATATCATTCATTTCTAAATCAACAATGCGTGTTTCTACGGTAATTATCGGGCGGCCTGCTGAAGCTGGGCGATCAGCATGGTCTTCAGGGCGTAAAACAGTGGCTAGCGGTGCTATTTCACTTTGTCCATAACAGTTATAAAGACCAACGCCGGGTAAGCGCTGTTCCATTTCTTTAAGCACGGGTACCGGCATAATGGATGCACCGTAATAGGCTTTTTTAAGGCTGCTTAGGTTGCGTTTATCAAAGTCTGGGTGGCGCAGCAGCGCGATCCAAAAAGTAGGTGGTGCAAAAAATGTAACAAGGGCTTCTTTTTCTATCCACGCTAGGCACTGGTCAGGTAAAGGGCTTTCCATTAGGCGCACAGTGGCACCTAAGAGTAATGCAGGCATTAAGAATACGTGCATTTGTGCTGAGTGGTATAAGGGCAGGGCAGCTAGCATGGGTTCGTTGGGTTTTAAATCCAGCCCAACCATACAAGCCATATATTCAGCCATTAATGCTTGATGCGTCATCATAGCGGCTTTGGGCGCAGCAGTCGTACCGGATGTATAAAGGAACTGAGCCAGGTCATCATTGGCTAGCGCAACTTCTGGCGTGCTAGTGGGTAAGTCGGCTAAGGCTAGCTGTAAAATATCGGTTGCTTGTGCTTGGCTGCTATGAAAGTGCGCTTTAAAAACAAGGTTAGCGTCTTTAATTGCGGGTTCAACATGGGCTGCTAGGCTGAGATCACTAATGATGCCACGCGCTTCGGATTGCTGAACAACATAGCGCAGCTCCTCTGCGCTCAGTGCAAAATTAGTGGGTACATGAACCAGACCCGCGCGTAAAATGGCTAGCCAAGCTAAAACATAGGCATCGGAGTTTTTACCATAGGCGACAACCCTGTCGCCTTTTTTAAGGCCTTGCTTAATAAGCTGGTTAGCAATTTTGTTAACCGCAAGGTTTAATGCTTGGTAAGTCCACTGCCGGTCTAAGAACTTTAAAGCAACTGACGTTGCATTTTTGCGTGCGCTACGATTAAGTGCAGCGCTAATAGTGTTGGCTTGAGGAGAAATTGTCATCATTATTGCTCTTGTTATTTATTAACCATTTTACAAACGCTTTCAGATAAAGGACGGAAAGCTTTATCGGCAGGAATGGTGCGAACGATTTCAAATAAATCATCTTCATCTTTTGATTCTTGTGGCGTTTTAACGCGCACTAGGTACATATCATGCACCATGCGGCCATCTTCACGAATGTAAGCATTTTTAGCAAAAATATCGTTGACTGGCGTTTCCATCATTTTTTTGCGAACCGTTTGGGTGTCATCTGTTCCAGTGTCTTTAACGGCTTGAAGGTAGTGGCGGGTACTTGAATAA
>JAAYGA010000098.1 GCA_012727935.1 Pseudomonadaceae bacterium
GTTTAGATACACAAATTCGTCATTTTCTTGGCCTAGAACGTGAAGTGCGTAGCAATGCCACCGATGGTTCGGGCACTTATTTAACCATAGGTACCGGCGCACAAATTCTACGCGAAGTGGGTGTAGGCAAAATGCGCTTACTATCCTCCCCTTTAAAATTTGGTGCCTTGTCGGGTTTTGATTTAGAAATTGTTGAAACCCTAAGTGCAGAAGACTAAGCGCCTAAAAATATAAGCACCCAAAATTAATTAATAGCTAATGAGACAGTAGATATGCAAGCAATTAAACAAACCGAAGGACAGCTTCACGCGGCTAAAGGCCAATTTGTATTGGTTGTAGGCCGTTTTAATAGTTTTGTTGTTGAAAGCCTAGTGGCCGGTGCAGTAGACACCCTGCGCCGCCACGGTATTAGTGCCGAACAAATTGAAATAGTCCGCGCCCCTGGTGCTTGGGAATTGCCTTTAGCCGTGCAAAAAGTGCTTAAAACAGGCCAGCCAGCTGCTGTTATTGTGCTAGGTGCGGTAATTCGTGGTGGTACGCCCCACTTTGAATACGTTGCTGGTGAGTGCAATTCAGCCCTAAGCCGTTTAATGATGGAATATGAAACCCCCATTGCTAACGGTGTTTTAACGGTGAACAGCATTGAACAAGCCATTGAACGTTCAGGAACAAAAATGGGCAACAAGGGCATTGAAGCAGCCGATGCAGCACTTGAAATGGTTAACCTGCTGAACACTTTGGAGAAGAACTAACATGAGTGCTGGTCGATCTAGCAAAGCGGGCAAGCCTTCACGCAGTGCTGCGCGAAGTGCTGCGCGTCAACTAACCATGCAGGCACTTTACCAGTGGCAAGTGGGCGGCAATGATATGCAGCAGGTAGAAATGCACATACGTGCTGCTTTGCCTGATGATAATTTAGAAGCTTACGAAGACATTTCTGAAGCGTTAAAAACGGCAGATTTGGCTTATTTCCACGAAATAACCCAAGCCGTTCCCCGCCAGCAGCAAGCCTTAGATGAAAGCTTTGCGCCTTTTTTAGACCGCCGTGTTAATGAGTTAGACCCAATTGAATTGGCTATTTTACGTTTAGGTGCTTATGAGCTAACCCAGCGTTTAGACGTTCCTTACCGCGTCATTATTAATGAAGCAGTCGAGCTAGGTAAACGTTTTGGTGGTACCGACAGCCACAAATACATTAATGGTATTTTAGATAAGCTTGCCCAAAGAGCACGCTTTGTAGAAATACAGGCTAGACGTGAAAAACGGACTTAAAACCTATGGATGAATTTGCAATCATCAATCGTTACTTTACTGGCCTAGGGCCACAGCTTCCTGAAGTACTTGAAGCACAGGGTGATGACTGTGCGCTGTTGCAAATTAAACACGGCGAGCTGTTGGCCTTGTCGGTTGATACTTCCGTTGCTAACCGCCACTTTCCATTACAGGCCGACCCTTGGGCGATTGGTTGGCGTTGTTTAGCCATTGCCTTGTCAGACTTGGCTGCTATGGCGGCTCGCCCCTTAGGTTTTACACTGGCAATTACCCTGCCCGATGCTGATGAAGCTTGGCTGACAGAATTTAGCCGAGGTTTGCGTGCCTTGGCTGATGAAGCGGCTTGTCCGCTGATTGGTGGCGATACCACACGCGGGCCTTTAAGCATGAGCGTGCAGGTACATGGGGCGGTTAAATCGCAGCACCATTGGCGGCGTTCAGGTGCCAGGGCTGGTGATAAAATTGTTTTATTAGGCCCGCTTGGTTTAGCCAGTTTGGGCTTAAAAAGCATGCTTGATAACCCAGCCAAAGCTTTAAACCGTAAAGACTGGAACCGTGCTGAAACTGCTTATATGCTGCCTCGCCCCTTAGTTATTGAAGCTTTGCGTTTGGCGCAAGGGGTTAGCATTAGCGCCGCCATTGATGTATCAGACGGCTTACTGGCTGATTTACAACACCTTTTGGCTTCTTCGGCTGTTGCGGCAGAAATTGATTTAAAACGCTTGCCCATTCAGCCAGAATTAATTGAAGCCCTTGGTGCTGAAGCTGCATTAAAAGCCAGTTTGCAAGGGGGGGATGACTACGCCTTGCTTATGACGCTTGCAGAAAAAGATTTTGAGCTGGCGCGCAGCCTTTGCCCCGATTTAGTCAGTATTGGTCGTTGTGTTGCAGGCGCTGGCATTCGCACCCTAGAAGGTAAGGTGCTAGACCCGCAAGGCTTTAATCACTTCCTCAATTAAAGGAATTTATTAGCATGAAAAGAATATTAATCCTTGGCCTTGTGATGCTTTTTTTAGCAGTGGGTGCCACGGTCATGGCTGGGCGAACTTTCCAAGCTCAGCTGGTTCAACTTGAAGCTGAAGTGAGTAAAGACCCGCGTTTAGAAGTGGTTAATACTAGCCTTAATAAAGGTTTGTTTAGTTCTTCGGGCAGCCTAACGGTGGCTATGTATTTAGAAAATAAACAGCGCCTAGTAATTGAAAGCCCTTGGCAGGCCACCCATTTTCCGGGTTGGGTTGATTACACCGGCCAGCTGCTGCTGAGCTTAGATTTAGAATCGCAAGAAGCCATTAACCTGTTAGAAGTTGTGGGTGTTCAAGCGCCGCAATACCAAGGCACTGCCGGCTGGAAAAAGGCCACCTTCCAAATGCATCTGGAACCTTTTGTGTTTAATAATGGTTCAACAAGCTTAGAAGTTTCGGCGGTTAATCTAACTGGAAGTTATAGTTATGTAGGTGAACAAATAGGCCAGCTAGCCATTAATAAACTGGTTTTCACTGAACATAATGATGCTGCAACCACCTTTGATTTAAGTGATTTAACTTTAAGTTGGAATCAAATAAGTGACTACCCTTGGGTGCAAGGCACTGCAGATTTAAAAGTAGCGCGAATTTATGTTTCTAATCAGCAGCAAAATATAGAGCTAACCCAGCCTAGTTGGAGTCAGGAATTAGTTTTAAATCAGCAAACATTTGATTACCTTGCCTCGTTAGATTTGGGTGAAATAAAAAGCCAAGGCAGCCCAATGGGCAGCGCCAAGCTAACCCTAAAAACAGAAAACTTTAATGGTCAGGCCCTAGCCGATTTAATGGATGTGGTAGCCACTAACACACGCTTAGAAGATGCAGAAGCTGAAGACTTAGCTAGAATACAAAATGCTTTAAATAGTCTATTAGGCGGTTCTCCAGCCATTGTTTTACAAGAATTTAATATCGACTTAAAAATGCCCTTTATTTTGGAGCAGAAAACTACCGGTAAGCTAAGCTTTGATGGTCGTAATCTACCCCTTAACTACTTACAGCAAGTAGAAAGTGGCCGTTTAGATTCCAACGATTTAATTAACCGCACCCGATTAGAGTTGAACTTTAGCCAGTTAGACCCAGGTATATTAATGATGCTAGGCATTTCTACTGCAGTGCTTAACCCTGATCAAGCCGAGCAAAAACTAGTGTTTGAGGCAGGCGAGTTAAGATTAAATGGTAACCACCTACCTTTTTAAAAATTAGCCTAAAAAAAAGCCACCTAATTATTGAGGTGGCTTTTTTATGATAAAAAATTAAAAATCCTCGTCGTCATCTTTAAAGTCAAAGTCATCTTCAATTTGCTTACGCAAACGACGTTCTTCAAGCATGGCTTCAATCATACGGCGTTTAGCTATGGGGGAATCATCACGATTCGCTAGGCTATCTTTCGTATCAATTTCTACCTCAAAATCATCATCAGTGCTAACGATATCAAAAACATCATCATCATCGTAAGCAGGTTCTTCACGACTCATAAATAAGAAAACTCCAAAAAATTAGTAACGATGGTTGCTATATAGAGCTTTTTTGAAGCTGAGACAAGTAATTTTTAATAAAACTGATCTTTAGCTATTTTTTGAGCTGATTTTTTCCCTTAGCTGCATCAGTTCAGTCACGTCTTTTTGAATTCCAATAAAGTAAGTTAGCTGGTCTTGATTGTTAAAAACAGGCGTAATGGAAAGCTCATTCCAAAACATTGAGCCATCTTTGCGATAATTGCGTAAAGTTTCGCGGCAAGGTTTTCTTTGTTGAATTGCCTTGCGTAGTTTGCTTAGGCTGGGCTGGTCTCGGTCATCACCCTGTAAAAAACGGCAATCTTGGTAAAGGATTTCATCTGCCGTGTAACCTGTTAGCTTTTCAAAGCCTTGGTTAACATAAATAAGAATATTTTCATCGCCTTCTTGTTCGGTAATAACAATACCGTCTTCAGAGGCGTTAACCATCTGCTCAAGAAGCTTGAGATCAATCATTGGCTTAGCTTTCATTCGTCTGGTCTTCTTTTTAAATAATAATATTAAGTTGACTATGCAGTCTAAAAAGACAAAATTCAATCCAAAAAAAAGAACAGAAGCAATGAATGCGCTTCTGTTCTTTTAGAGGTAGGTATTTTTAGAGATAGACGTTAATGAAACTTTAACGGCTACTGCTTAAGAGACGGCCATAACTTGTAAGGGCAACTCTTCAGTATCATCTAAACCCAGCAATGATCTTAAATCTGCTGGGTTATTAAGCAGGTCTTTTAAAGTGTATTCATCAATGACCGCTAAAAAAGCTTCTTGGGCTTTTTGCATAATTGGCTTTAAATCACAAGAGCCAGTAATAGGGCAGGTAAGCTTTTTGCAATCAACAACATCTAAGGTTGTTTCAAAGTCTCTTACCAGATCACCTAACCGAACACTTGCTGCTTCACGTTCTAAGCGCATACCACCGTATTTACCGCGAACGGTTTGAATGTATTCTTTTTGCCCTAACTTATGAACAATTTTCATAAGGTGGTTGCGAGAAATATCAAAATGATAAGCGATGTCGCTAATAGTTACTAAGCGACTGTCTTGCTGAATACCAAGAAACATCATCACTCTGATAGCGTAATCAGTTTGGCGGGTTAGCTGCATTTTTTCCTCCGTGGACAACAGACTAAGAACCTAAACTCCTTTAGGTTCTTAGATAGGAATGTAGGTGAATATGTAGACTTATCATAGCAAGCTATTTGCATTTTTTTGTTAGTAATTGAAGCTAGATGGTGCTTACTCTATTACATTTTGTAAATAGCTTGCTTTTATCACCTTTGCAGCTTACTTAAAACTACATTTTGCTAGATAAAACTAGATTTAGAGCCAAGTTTTTAGTTTTACATTTCGGGGTTGCTAAGCACTTCATCTGCACTACTAACAATAAGAGGGTCTGCTTCAGTTACCACTTCATCATTTTTATTAGTGTAAGGCATAGAGGTAAGTATTAGCTTCATTGCTGCTAAACGCGCTCTTTTCTTATCATCTGATTTAATGACAGTCCAAGGCGTTAAGCTTTTATGGGTGTGCATTAACATGGCTTCTTTAGCACGGCTGTAATCTTCCCACTTATCTAAGGAGGCTAGGTCAACCGGTGAAAGTTTCCATTGTTTAAGTGGGTCTTCACGACGCCCCATAAAACGGCGGAACTGTTCTTGGCGTGAAACAGAGAACCAGAATTTAAATAAGCGAATACCGCTATCTATTAACATTTGTTCAAAAACAGGGGTTTGGTGCAAGAATTGAACGTATTCTTCTTGGCTACAAAAACCCATCACACGCTCAACACCGGCACGGTTATACCAAGAGCGGTCAAATAAAACGATTTCACCGGCTGCGGGTAAATGTTGAATATAGCGTTGGAAATACCACTGGCTTTGCTCGCGTTCGGAAGGTTTTTCAAGGGCTACAACGTGAGCACCACGCGGGTTAAGGTGTTCCATCATGCGCTTAATAGCGCCACCCTTACCGGCGGCATCACGGCCTTCAAAAATAATGATGACACGCTCGCCTTCATCTTTTATCCAACGTTGTAGCTTTAAAAGTTCTATTTGTAATAGACGCTTTTGTGATTCGTATTCGCGGCGAGTCATTTTTTTATCGTAAGGATAATTGGATGCTACGAAAGAGCTAGGCGATTTATCTAAGGGGCTTTCAGTCGAAGGCTGGTCGTAAGACTGTTGGTCTTCTGTTTTAACTTCCATAGGTGCGGTGATAGTTTTTGCTACGGCTAGAGCTTTTGCTGTTTCCACTTTAGGTGTTGGTGTATCAGAGATTTTCTTATTAACTTTTTTATTGGCTTTTTTGTTTTTAATAACGCTCTTTTGCTTCATGTCGACCTCCAAATGTCACACTGTCAAAAATACACCTTAATTCAATAAGGGCTTTAACTCAAGCCATACTGTTTCAAGTATTTGTGCTTGCGCTTCGGCTGTGGGGTGCAAGCCGTCATCCTGCATTAACTCTGGTTTATCAGCCACGCCTTCCAACAAAAAAGGCACAAACGGTAATTGGTATTTTTTAGCAAGGTTTGGGTAGGTTTGTTCAAACTGAGCCAAGTAAGCGGGGCCATAGTTGGGTGGTAATAAAATACCTATCAGCATAACCTGAGCGCCGCTTTGTTTACTTAAAGTCAGCATCTTTTCTAAATTATTAGTGATTAGCTGGGGTGGCAAACCACGCAAGCCATCATTAGCCCCTAATTCAAGTAGAACAATTGTGGGTTGGTGTTGTCTTAGCAGGCTGGGTAAACGGGTAAGTCCGCCACCGGTTGTTTCACCGCTGATAGACGCATTCACCACCTGCCAGTTGGCTTGCGATTTTTTAAGAGGCTCTTTTGCAAGGCGTTCTTCAAGCAAACTAACCCAGCCCGCAGCGGTTGGAATATTATAAGCAGCACTTAAACTGTCGCCCATCACCAAAATAATCGGGCGCTCCTCTGCCAAGGATGAACCGCTAGTGAATACAAGGATGAGTAATAAAGCCGTTACCCAGTTTGTTTTTTTCACTTTTTTGTTTTCTTTTTTAGCTTCTTTTTTGCCTTTCCACGGATAACACATGACTTCAAACCCCTTAGCAACAAATGCAATCAATGACACCCTAATTCAAGCCAAGGGCTTAGGTTACAGCGTGGCGCAAGATGAGCA
>JAAYGA010000099.1 GCA_012727935.1 Pseudomonadaceae bacterium
AATATTTAACACTAACCAAGAAGAACTATTAGAAGACTTTGAAGACTCTTCAGAAGCTAACCAAAGTGCATTATTCAAAACAGTTTATACCAAAGAGTATGGCCAGTTTGGTGGTGAACCTTACGGTGTAATTATTGGTGACTTTGCTTTTAATCAATCAACACAAGACATTAATTTATTAGAACACATGGCAGCACTTTCTGCTGTTACTCACGCACCTTTTATAACAGGCACTTCACCTAAGTTTTTTGGCCTAGCTAACTGGTCTGAATTGCCCGATTTAAAAGAAGTTACTTCTTTATTTGAAGGCCCACAATACATTAAGTGGCGTAACCTACGTGAACAAGATGATTCACGTAACCTAGGTTTAACTTTACCACGCCTAATGGGTCGTCCTTTGTTTGGTGATGATAAACCTGTACGCAGTTTTGTATATCAAGAAGAAGCATCTAAGGGTGAAGCTGATTATTTATGGATTAATACCTGCTATGCCTACGCAACACGTTTAATGGATAGTTTTGCTCGCTACCGTTGGTGTCCTAATATTATTGGCCCACAATCTGGCGGTGCAGTTCTTAATCTTCCTGTTCACCTTACTGAATTAGAAGGCACACCTTTATTAAACGGCCCAGTAGAAACTGTTGTTTCTGACCGTAAAGAATATGAAATTTCTGAGCTAGGCTTTATTCCTCTAACGCAACGCAAAAATGCCGATAACGCTACCTTCTTCTCTTCCAATTCAGTGCAACAGCCTAAATATTTTGGAACAGACCCTGAAGCTAAAACTGCTGAACTCAATTACCGCCTTGGTACACAGCTGCCTTATCTGTTCATTATTAACCGCTTAGCCCACTACATTAAAGTATTGCAGCGTGAAAACTTGGGCAGCTGGAAAAGCCGTGCCGACCTTGAAAGCGAACTTAACCGCTGGATTCGTCAATACGTTGCCGACCAAGAAAACCCTTCACCTGCTACCCGTAGCCAACGCCCGCTGCGTCGTGCTTTGGTTCAAGTAACAGAAGTTGACAGCGATGCTGGCTGGTATCAAGTTGGTTTAGAAGTAACGCCTCACTTTAAATTTATGGGCGCTAACTTCACTCTTTCTTTAACCGGACTATTAGACCGAGTTTAAATTTTTACTACCCATAAAGCGATGAGGAATAAATAATGCCTAACGTAATTTATATGACAATTGAAACAGCTGATGGCGACAACTTAAGCGAAGGCGCATCAAGCGAAGAAAGTATTGGTGCATTTTTTAAATCAGGCCATGAAGATGAAATTTTTGTTACCGGCTTTGAGCAAAAAGTTAGCGTACCAACCGACCGTTTAACCGGCCAAGTAACTGGTAATCGTAAGCACGAATATTTACAAATTCGTAAGCTAATTGATAAAAGCTCACCCTTATTGTTCCAATGCTTAGCAGAACCTAAATCACTTAATTGTAGCCTACAGTTTTTTCGTAGCGCCGACACAGGCAGTGATGGCCAGCCAGTACACTATTACAGCATTGATTTAGAAGGTGCCAAAGTGGTTAGCATTATAACAACATCGCCTGATTTTTTAGACCCAGCCAACGATGACATTAGTGCTTATGAAGAAGTGCGTTTTACCTACAGCAGCATTACTTGGAACCATGAAACAGCATCAAGCACAGCAATTGACAACTGGGCTGGTGAGTAATTAATTCATGAAAACTCACTCTCTGCTGCTTTATCTGTTTGCTGCCCTGCTGCTATTAAGTGGTTGTGCAGGTAAGCCAGTCGATGAGTGGACAGGCCATATTGAGCCTGAATATAAAAAGCTAGATAAGCAGGCTAAATGGGAATGGCAGCCTGCCTCTAATCAGTGGCAATACCAAGATGTGGAATGGATTCCACCTCACCTGCCTGCTGGGTCTACGCTTTATGAACCTAGGTCTATCGCTATTCACCTTAAAGCAGACCCAAAGCTAAATGCACAACTAGGCGAGCCTAGAACACTTTTGTTGAAATTTATTCAAATGAGTAATCCGGCAGAATTAGACAACTATCGGCACTCATCTTTTCGTCTGGCCGACTTAATGGCAGCAGATTCCAAACAGCTTGCCCCCGATTTCTTAAGGGAAGGCCGTGTTATTTTGTCGCCAGATGAAACCAAAGTATTGGTGTTTGACCGTGTAAAAGGCGCAGCCTACCTAGCCATTTTTGCTGGTTATTTTCAAATGACGAATGATGCCAGTGTTCGGGTATTACCCATTCCAGCTGTTACAGGGCGAACCCTTGCCTATGAAAATAAAAAGCGTTGGTGGTGGCCTTTTGCAAGGCAACCTTTTAAGGATTCTGCCGTTTCACCTGCAGGTGAAGCAGCAAGGCTAAAAGTTTGGCTTGAAATAGGCGAAGAACGCATTAGTAGCCTACGTGCCAGAGCTTTCTGATCTATCGTATAAGAATGACTGAAGGAAGATAACCTTGACCAACAAACCAATCTACTGGCATCAGGGGCTGTTTTTACAACCTCATCACTTCCAGTATTTAGATGCCTTTCATTTAGACACACAACAGGCCATACGTCAGAACCTGTTGGCTTTACCTTGGGGCGTTGCTTTTAGTGATTTAGATGCCGGAGCACTGGCGACAGGTAGAGTTAGTTTTAATCAGCTGCGTGTTTTACTGCGTGACGGTAGTTGGTTAAGTTTCCCCGACAATGCCCAGCTTGAAGACCTGTATTTACAAGGTGATGTCTGGCCAGATTCGCGTGAACCTTTGCAAATTCACCTAGTTATTGCTGCCAAAAACCAACGCTTAGCCGTACAAAGCTCAAGCACACTTTCACGCCACCAACTACCCCGCTACAGTTTAAGTGATCGTCCAGAATCTTTAGCTGATCAATACCAAGCAGGTAACCCAGTACAAACACCCTTATTAACTTTTAGTGCGCGTTTAGTAACCAGCGCACAACTCAGCACGTTAAGTGGTGTAGAAAGTTTGCCGGTGGCACGGTTAATTTTACAAAATGAACAGATTTATTCTGATCCTGAATATTTGCCACCCCTGCTTAGCATTAGTGCTTTACCTGAAATGCTTATTTGGGTTAGAAATTTGCGCGATGAACTACTTTCACGCAGCACCCAGCTAGAAGATTACAAGCAGCCACCTGCCAACTACCGTGGCTCAGACTTCAACCCACAAATGTTGCGCTACCGCATGGCATTGCAAACTTTGGGGCGTAGTGTGCAAGTTTTTTCACACTTTTTAGAATTGGGTAATGTACCTCCTGAACGGGTTTACCAAGAAGCTCGCAGCCTAGTTGCTGAACTCAGTTGTTTCTCTATTAGCGCCAATATTCGTGGTGAAATATCAGGCTCTAACTTGAAGCTACCCAATTACAACCACTTAGATTTAGGCGATTGCTTCACCAAAGCTAGGCAAATAATTAACCGACTAGTCAATGAAATTGCGATTGGTTCTGAATCTTTGGCTCGCTTTAACCAACAAGAAAACGATAATTTCTTACTTGAACTGCCAAGGAAATTCTTAGAACCGGGGCAGCAATTATTCTTAGTGGTTAGAACACAGTTAAGCCGTGAAAAGTGGCTTGAAAGCCTTTTAAGGTTTTCTAAATTAGGAACACCCACCCTAGTGCCTATTTATCAATCACGTGCTTTACCAGGCGTTGACAAAATTTTGCTTGAGGTGCGTCCTGAAGGTCTGCCACAACGCCCCAATTCAACCTACTTTGCTTTAAGTAGCCACGACGAAGCTTGGTTACAAGTAGAACGCGAAGGAATGATTGAACTGGCCTGGCCCAATAGGCCAGATGACTTAACGCTAGAACTTGTCGCGATAAAGAGGTGACACCATGCGGCTAATTGATTGTTTTATTGATGTACTGGCTTATGTAAAGCAACTGCAAAGCCGTATTGGTGCTGGTGAACAGCCAAGCTATGAAAGCATAAAAACTGAAGTAGAAAGACGCTTAGCAGAAAAAGCTTTAGTTTATGCCACGCTGGGTTATCGCCGTGAACATTATGAAAAAGC
Organism: Pseudomonadaceae bacterium; assembly: GCA_012727935.1. GTDB lineage: Bacteria > Pseudomonadota > Gammaproteobacteria > Pseudomonadales > Halomonadaceae > Marinospirillum. Next base: position 4,020 of record JAAYGA010000099.1, read on the forward strand.
GCGCTTTGCTGTTATTGCCTACCTAGACGAAACTTTGCTGTCTTGTGGCTGGGAACAAGCTGGGCAGTGGAATGCTAACCAGCTACAAAAAAGCTATTACGACACAGCCAAAGCCGGTGAAGAGTTTTTTAGTCACCTTAGTGAACTAACCCTTATTGACCCTGCCGACCGTGATGTGCGCGAGGTTTATTACTACTGTTTAGCTTTAGGCTTTTCTGGGCGTTATTTTGCCGCAGCAGAAAGAAGCAGACTAGATAGTATGCGTTTAGAAAACTTTGAACTTTTATCACAAGGGCAAAAAATTCCTTGGTCTGATAGCAGGGCAATATTAACACCCGAAGCCTACCCACCCTCAAGCGCCACTAAGCTTCGTAATCATTCACGCTATACTCTTTTACCTTTTTATGTGGGTGTTCCCGCACTTGGGGTAATGCTGCTGTATGTAGTGATGCGGGTAGAAGTTTTGTCGCTAGTGCAGCGACTAGTGGCGCTAATTTAGCGCCTCAGCAGACTTTTAATACCAAGGCTTACAATAAAAAGGCTTACTCTGTGAAAACCCTATTCAAAGTTCTCTTATTAATTATTATCTGGGGGTTAATTGCAGCTGCCTCCATTTTTGGTGCCTTATTACTAGGATATCCATTTGAAAATGGCATGTTATTGGCATCCACCCTATTTGTTCTATGGCTAGCCTTTCGCATAGGTCGCCGCCTTTTAATACGCCTTCAAGCACGAATAAGGGCTAGGCGCTTATTGCAACAACAAGATATGCTGACAGACCAACAAGAATCGGCTATTGACACCCAAGCCTTAGATGCCCGTTTTAAAGACGTTTTAAGCTTCTTACGCAACAGTTCATTGCAAGATAAACGCCTTCATCCTAACTATGCATTGCCGTGGTTTTTACTATTAAGTGATCGCACACTGGCTTCTAATTGGCTTAAAGCAGCCAGAGTAACCCTGCCAACCGATACTGAAGGCCGCTTTACTGGCCCTGAAAGTGAAGTTACTTTTTGGCCTTACAATGAAAGCCTGTTATTGCAGCTGCCTGAACACCTGTACGACCGTAAAGGACATCACGCACCTGAATGGCGGCGTTTATTACAGCTATTGGTTGCTAGTCGCCAAGAAGAACCCATTAATGGCCTCATTCTTCCTGTAGATTGGCAATGGTTAGAACAGCAAAGTGAAGAGCAGCTTTATGACCAAGGCTTACACCTGCGTGATCTACTAGGCCAAATTGTTAATCAATTAAAAACACAGTTTCCAGTTTATCTAGTGCTAACAGGGCTAGACCAGCTTAAAGGAGCCGCCAGCTGGGCTGACTCCCTTCCTCAACACCTTAAAGAACAAGCCTTTGGCTGCTTGAATCAACAACAAGAAGATGCCGACACTTTTGTTGAATCTAGCTTAATGAACCTATCTGAACGCCTTAAAGATTTAAATATTTTTGTATTAAGGGGCGGCAATGTTGACCCAGACGCACTGGTATTACCCAGCCGCTTAGGTGAGGTTTCTACGCGCCTACGCAACTTTACTCGTGGTATTTTTCAAGAAAGTGTATTTGAAGAATTACCTAGCCTGCGCGGTATTTTTATTGCTGGTAGCCTACAAAAAGACGAGGCCAGCCCTATACCTCAAGGGCTTTTTTGCCATGACTTACTCACCCAAGTGTTACCCAAAGAACGAGCGCATGTTACGCGACTGCCTGCTTCAGTAAGAGCTGAACGCGCCATTCGTAACCTGTGGTTTAGTGGCTATGCTTTGGTTATTTTACTTTTAGTGGGCGGTCTTGGCCTTATTTACCGGCACGACCTTCTCTTCTTAGAAGACCTAAGCCAACGCTACACAGGCAACCTAGTAGAACAAAGTGATTTTTCTAGCAACCTGCGCGTTAATCGGCAGCTGTCTAGCATGATTGAACAGTTGAATAATCACAGCTTTTTGCCTTGGATAAACAGCTTAACTGCTACGCCTGATTTCCAACAAAGATTACAAAGGGTGTTTGTGCAGCGTGTTGATCAAAATTTAATTTTACCGCTCGACAGACGCTTACAACTCAGTGCTGAACAACAACTATTTGAAGGCAATTTAAGCGGCAATGAATTGGGCCAAGCAATGGCGCGTTTTGTTGGGCAGCTGGTGCGTGAAATTAACCTATTGCAAGCCTATTTAGACGGCTCAAATTCAGATCAGCTTAGCAGTATGCCACCCGTTTACACCCAGCAAGACGATGCAACCTTAGCAGCTTTAAATATGTCGCAACTAGCGACACTTAACCACTTATACCTACTCAATCTTACTTGGCAAGAAGAGCGCGACCGCATTGAAACCCGCTTAAGCAATAAGCGCATTTACCTACAACGCATTCTGGCACAAAGCCCCGGCAGTATTGACTGGCTTATCGACTGGGGCAACCTTTCAGTAGGGGAGCATGAAGTGCGCTTGGGGGAGTATTGGCGGGGCATCCGCGCATCCAATGATGTGCGAGTACCCGCCGCGTTCACAGTAATTGGCAAAGCTAAAATTGATGATTTTATTGAACAGCTATTAGAAACGCAGGATGTGGCAGATCAGGTTAATACACTCATTCCCGGCTTTGAGGAAAGTTACCGCGCTCGTTACCTTGAAGCTTGGAAGCAGTTTGCCTTGGCTTTTCAAAAGGGTGTGGATGTTATAGAAGGCAGTAATGGCTGGCGTGAAGCCATTGATATGCAAGCAACTAGCCGTAACCAACATTTTTTAGTGTTAGACCGCATGGCGCTTGAACTGAAACCTTTTATGGATGACAACTCACCTGAATGGGTTTATATGATTGAGCTTTATGCCGACATGATGGCCATTGCACCCAACGAAACAGACACAGGGGCTTTAAAAAAGTTAGCCCTAAAAATTATTAAACGTGCGGGTAAAGTTGGCAAAATGGCTGCCAAAGCAGGTAAGAAAATGGGGGCTGATGAAGCAATTAAAGACGAACAAGCACTGATGGTGGAACGCGCCGCTAAACTGCTGGGTGAATACAGAGCCAATATTCGTGAATTAACTAAACAGTCTCAGGTTAGGTCAATCGCCCATTTAAGTATGCAAGATTTGTATAAAAACCCTGATGACCCAGCAAAAGGCCAAACAGCCTTGGCGGTGGGTTACCGTCAACTGCAAGATTTGCAAGGCTTGCTGGGGCGTAACACCGACTTTAACGAGCCTTTTTGGGCGGTTTTTCGTGGCCCTTTAAATATGTTTCGTCGTTATTTAGTTCAAGAATCCTCCTCTCAAATGCAAAGCCTTTGGGAAGAAGCTTTTCTAGCAGCAGCAGAAGGCGTTCCTGAAGACCGTATGGCTGGCTTTCTTTACTCTGAGGGTGGCTTGTTATGGAGTTTTTTTGACGCGCAGCTAAGCCCTTTTATACAAAGACGCTTTGGTGCTGGTTACATTAGCCGTAACGCTTTTGGCGTACCTTACCCAGTTAATAAAGAACTCCTTAGTTTTTTAAGTAACGCCGATGAGTATCGCAAACAAAACCGTGACAGCTATTCTGTCATTCTTAAAACACGCCCCATGACGGTTAACCCAGGCGCTACCAAGTTGCCTAGCCGAGCCTTATTAGAAATGCAGTGTGAAAACGGCTTACAAGAATTAGAAAACCTTAACTACCAACGGGCTGCAGAATTTAACTGGTCACTTAACTGTACTAATGTACGCCTAACCATTCAGGTAGATAATTATCAACTGGTTAAAAACTATTCAGGGCATTACGGCTTTCCACACTTTTTAGAAGAGTTTTCTAAAGGAGCGAGGCGTTTTGAAAGCTCCGACTTTCCTCTTTATGAAGAGCGCCTAGCAGAATGGAATATTCAATATTTTGATTTGCAGTTTGGCTTAGCTGGGCATACTAAAGTTATTGATGTGTTAACGGCTAGTCGGCAACGCCTTCCAAGGTACATTATTCGCGAAGGTACTTTGTAATGAATGCCCTAACTTACGCCAACCTTCACTTTGACTCAGCATTAGCAGGGGCAAACCACTCGCCTTTGGCTTGCCGTGTTCTAGTGCTGGCAGACCTTGGGCTAGCTAAAGAAAACTTCTTAGTTTTTAGCACCCAACACCTAACCAGCTTCAGCGATTGGCTAGGCAACCAGCAACCCAGCCTAGCCATTAACTTGCCTAGCCTTGGCTTATTACACCTTAAAATAAGCCACCTAGATGACTTACACCCCACCCAGCTTCTAAACTTTATTTTTCAACACCTACCCAAGGTTGCTGCTGAAGATGAGTTCCAACAATTAAAAAATAATAAGCAAGCCATGGCACTGGTTAACCAGCTGCTTTGCCACCCTAAAGTTCGTCAGCTTGAAGCCACTTGGCGCAGCATTGACCGCTTAATGGGCAAGGTGGCTAACAACCCTGCTACTGAAATTTTGTTAATGCACCAAAGTTACGAAGAATTACACACTAATCTAAGTACTATGCAGCTAACTGAAAGCCCCTTATTTCAAAAAATTTATGCTGAAGAATTAGGGCAGCACGGCGGTAAGCCTTACAGCTTAATTTTAGTTGACCAAGCTTGGGCTAATAACCAGCAAGATTTAGATGATTTAAGTGCTTTAGCACAGCTAGGGCAAGCAGCCCATGCCCCCATTTTAACCAGCATTAACCCTAGTTTTTTAGATTTAGACACCTTTACTCAAAACCTTTCTGCTGAACAAGCCTTGGAATTAGAAAATAGTAAACGCTTTATTAAACTGCGTGAATTAATGCAGCAACCAGCAAGCCGTTACTTAAGTTTAATTTTGCCTAGGGTTTTAGTTAGGCCGCCCTACGAACTTGAACTACCCTTAGGCTATTTCCAAGAACAAGCCCCTCAGGGTGAAAGTGCTTTACTGTGGGGCAACCCTTGTTACTCCTTGTCTAGCTTAGTGCTGCACAGCTTCCAAAGTTATGGCGGCTACACAGGAATGCTAAATTCACCGGGCGATGAAGACACGTTACTACTGCCTTACAGGCTTAACGCTTACACGCCACCCTTGCCACCTTTAGAAGCCCGTTGGCCACAAGAAACCTTGTCGGCCTTTGCTCACCAAGGCTTAACTCTAGCAGGCGTTGGCAAGAATAACGCTGTCGCTTTTGAGCAGCCTGTTTGCTTGCATTTAGGCGCACACCTGCATTCACAAGTACAACCCGACCACCAACTTGCTTATTTATTAACCTTAAGTCGAGTGGCTCATTATTTAAAACAGGTGTTACGCGAACAACTCGGCAGCAGCGACACGCTTAACAGCCTTGAAGTGCAGCTTAATCAATGGTTACAAAACAGTGTATCGGCACAAGAAAAACCTTCGGCAGAAGTTATGCACCGTAAACCTTTTCGTGCCGCACAACTAAAAATTATCAATAAAGAAAGCTTACAGCCTGAAATTAACTTACAGCTAACGCCCCATTTAAAACACCAAGGCCAAAGTTTTACACTTAACCTAACTTCATCACTAGCGGGAGGTATTCATGGCTAGACCTGGCTATATGAAAATTACCGGCAAAAACCTAGGTAGCATTCAAGGTAACTTTAATGACAGCCGCATTGGTGAAGGGCTAATTAAGGTTTTAGCTTTCCAACATAGTCTTGACCGTCAGGGTGAAGGGCAGGGTGGTGTGCTAGGTGGCAGCGTGGTGCATCGCCCTGCTGAACTGTTAAAACCAATCGACTTATCATCCCCTTTATTAAACCAAGCGTTATGTGAACAAGACACGCTAGAAGTGTTGCTTACTTGGTATCAGCCAGACACAGAAGGCCAACCGGTCATTGTTTACGAAATAGCCATGAAAGGGGCGCAACTGCTTTCTGTTACCACTGAAATGCCCGACTGCACTCAACCACAGCTTGACGGCTGCCAATACCTTGAACGGTTACGCTTGGTTTATCGAAGCATTGCTTGGCGTTACGGTGCCGGTGGTGAACAAGAATTTGAAACCACCGCAGAAGCTGGGAGCAACTAAACATGCCGCTCTTAGACCGTTTAGGTAAATCACGTCAACACCTAACCCAGCCACAAGACATAGCCCTTCATTTAGAACGCTTGCTGAACACTCGGCGTGGCACTGTGCCGCAAAATAAAACACTGGGTTTAAATAAAATACCCAGTCTTGGTGCTAATAATGATCCTGAACTACTAGCCCAACTAGCAGCCGCCAGCTTAGAACAAATTAAACACTTAGAACCAAGACTAAAGCAGCCTAGGTTTCAACAAGAGCAAAACAAACTGCTACTAATGGCTGAATTAGCCGATGGTTCACCTATTCAATTATCTTTCCAGCTTGATAACAACCAGCTTTTAAGGATTCAGCCAGTGGCAACTTCGGCTAGAGAGGCGTTAAGCTATGTTTGATCAACATTACCGCGATGAACTCAGTCGCTTAAGGCAGCTTGCCACTGATTATGCCGACAAAGAACCAGAACTGGCGCGCCACCTAACCCCTGGCAGCGACCCAGACGTTGAACGCCTACTAGAAGGTGTCGCATTTTTAACCGCAGGGCTTAGAGACCAGCTCGACCGCGAAGCACCACGCTTTACTCGTAACCTATTAGAAATTTTAGACCCTAGTCGTTTACAAGCATTAGTTTCCACAACGCTGATTGGTTTTACGCCCCGTTCCGGCTTAAAAACACCAGAAATTTTACCGGCTGGAACGCCTTTAGGTAATAAGCCTAATCAAGAAAATTTAGTCGAATTTACAACCAGCCATGCGTGTCGAATTACCCCTTTAGAAATAACCAGCTGCAGCAGCAGTGAACAAAAAACAGGCGGCATAACTAACCGTTATTTAAGCTTAAACTTTCGCACTTTAGCAGGCGGGCTAGGCGCTATTTTAAGCGGCCACCCATTAAACCTTCACCTAACAGCACCCTTGGGCGTGAGTGCCGATTTATATTGGCTGTTACTTCACGCTTGTAAACAGGTCGATGTTTTGCTTGATCAACAGCCTGCACCTAACTTGCAAGGGCAGATTAAAGCACTCGACCAGCCTTTACAGCTAGAACGCTTGCCCGGTGAAGCTGCCATGTGTAATTACTTGCATCACCCTGAAGCTGCTATGGCAATACAAATAAGTTTAGAAGCGATTGATAAGCTGAATAAGGCCAATGAGTTAACCCTTAATTTTTGGTTAGATGAATCGCAAGTTCCCCTACCTAAAATTGAAAAGCACTATTTTCAGCTGAATTGCGTGGCGGCACGTAACCAGTTTCAGCGTCATCTACCTCCCTTTCTTAAAGATGATCGCAACCTATTACAGCCTTTACAGCTGCGTCAAAAAAAGCAAGAAACGCTATTAGTGCAATCAATTCAGCAAATTCAAGGGCAGTATGCAGGCAATAATGAACTACACACTTACTTGCCTTATTGGGAAGTAGAAGACACTGCCTCTAGTCATGCTTATCAACTTCACCACGAACAAAGCCCACTCACAGGCTTGCCTAGTTCACGCCTGTTACTAACCCAAGGTAAGGGCTTACCGGTGGGGCAAGAAGAAATGATTCGGGTTAATGCTTGGTGTAGTAATGGACAAAGTGCTGCACAACTTTTACCGGGCGATTTAACGACCCACCTAAACGCAACACCTGAAACTGTTGATTTCAAAAACCTAACCACCAGCACAGCGTGGAAAGCGCCCCAACTAGACCCTGCCAGCGAGCGCCAGCAGGTGGCAGAACTAAGCCGAGGCAATACAAGCTTATTTAGCCATAACGGTTTATTACAGCGTTTACATGAAATGGCCGAACGCGTTAGCCCAGATGAATCACGCTTAATTATTAATCAGAAAAAACTGAATGCTATTCAAAAAGTTGTGGTTCGTCCCACAGAAAAACTATTAGAGCAATCACTTTACCGTGGGTTAGAAATGAACCTCAGTGTTAATTTTCAAGCCTTTAACAGTAAAGGCGATGCACTGGGTTTTTGTAGTCGCTTAGATAGATTATTGGCACTGATGGCACCCATTAATCATTTCTCTGCCTTGTATGTAACCGACGTAACTTCCGGAGAAGGCTTTACATGGCCAGCGAAACTGAACACCCAACTGTTGGGCTAGGTAACGAAATTCAGGCTGCCCATTTCAGCCTATTTCAGTTAATCCGCCGCATAAAAGCTGAGCATCCTACTAGCCGCATTCAATTACGGCCTGCGCTGCACCGTAGCATTTTGCAGGGCGAAGTTTATCAGGCTAAACAAGAAGGTGATGACTGGTGCATCGAAGTCAATTTACCCGGTCTGTATGGCAGCAGCTCCCCTCTACCTAGCTACATTACTGACTTACTACTAACGCAAGAACAACAAGAAAACCGGCTACCGCGCCAACTACTCGACTTGTTTAACCAGCGTTTATATGAGCTTAAATTAGAGGTGGAAGGCAAGGGACACCCCGCCATTCAACAAATTGAAGAAGGCAATAACCAGTGGCTAGATTTGGCCACACGCCTATTAGGAATACCCACTGAACGCCTAGCCGTTTTACCTCGCAAAGATTGGCTATTTCGCCATTTTCACCTGCTTACACACCCCTACCCCACAGCAGAAGGCTTATCACTGCTAGTTAGCAGCTGGTTAAAAGGCATTCCTGTGGAAGTAGAAGAGTGCGTATTAAGGCAGGTGCAAGTAGATTCTGATTCCCTTACAGGGCTAGGAATGGCCAACCATTGTTTAGGTAAAAGTACACTGGTAGGCAACACCATTAGCGACCATAACGGTAAGTTACGTTTAAAGATTGGCCCTTTAACGCACGAACATTTTAGCGAACTTATAAGCGACAGAAAAACTTGGCGAACACTTAGGGCATTAGTTAGTGTGTATCTGCGTTCACCTTATGAATGTGAGCTAGATTTTTGTTTAGGTGCGCCTAAAGACTTTGAATCTATCACTTTGGGTGGTTCGCAATGGGGGCATTTAGGCCGCAACGCTTGGCTATTAAACAAAGAATCTTCTAATGCATCAGCTAACTTACAGGCG
>JAAYGA010000100.1 GCA_012727935.1 Pseudomonadaceae bacterium
CACCTATTTCAAACCTCATGCGAGTGAAGTTATGGGGCAAAGGCAGGCATAAAAAAACCCCGCATGTTAGCAGGGCAGGAATTACTGCTTAGGTAACTGTAAGGGGTGTGCAATAGTTATCGGCTGACCTGTGTTCATGCGCTTAACTTCGAGTGAATACAGTTATTAAGGTTTTCTATCCACTCAGCTAGGTAAAACTCATCATAAAGCTTGCCTGTAAGGTTAGGTTGTTCTGCACCTGCAAACTTATACACGGACTGAACATCTAAGCCATGAGTGTTACAAAACTCTTGTAGTGCGTAATGTAAGGCAGTAACACGGGCTTCAACTTCTCTAAAACGTTTGATTGCTTGGTCTGTGTCCTGCTCAGCCACTAACACCAAGCAGGCGGCTTCTTGGTATTTCTGTTGCCAGTAGCTCATTCCCCACAAGCTGGCCACTGAGAAGAACGTCTCTATCCAGTCTGTATATTCAGTGTCCCTCTGGCTGTAATGCTTTTTCTCGACCGTGCCGGTAATAATTGGCACTTCATCGGCATTTAATTCTGCTAAGTTTTGGAACGTCAATGCCGCCTTCTGCTTGTTGCTAAGGCCGTTATAAAGCTTGGTTGACCGCTTGGTAAGGCTGCTCATGGTTTGCTCTCCAAGGTGCGCTCTAGGTGCTCTAGGCGCTGTTGTAATTCATCAATTTCTACCACTCGTGCCAGCGTACCAACACTGCTAATAAGCTGGGCTGCTGTATCTGGGGCTAAATCACCACTAGCCACGGCATCAAGCGCTGCTGTAGCACGTTCGGTTAGACTGCCTGCTGATAGCTCGGGTAGGTCTACTTGTTGCGCTTCAGGCTTCAGGCTGGGGCATATTCTGTCTAGCAGTATTTTAGCCGCTTGAATATCTCCGCCTTTTGCAGCATCAACGACCGCTTGCAGAACGTTATCAGCTTCTTGGTTTATTGCTTTACGCAATCGTCCAGCAATACCGCTGCCTTTTGGTCGACCGCCTGGGTTTCCACTTTGTCCCTTTTTAAATTGTGTTTTTTTCATCTGTTTAATTCCTGTTACATCAGGGGTTAGGTTTTGCGCTGCAAGGCGCTGCAATTCTGCTATTTTGCAACTAATCTTGCTCTAGCCCTTATGCTGTAAGGGTTGCAGCCGTTTTAGGTGTTTTGCAACTATCTGCAACTGGTTGCAACTATCTGCTATTTCTCAATGCAACCAATCTTTGATAATCGCTCTAGCCCTTGCCCTCCTTGGCTTTGGCTGGTTTTTAACTAAGCTGCAACTGGTTGCAACTCGGTTATTAGTTTTGGGTTAAGAATGAATTTGTCTTTAGCATCACCACGGCCAGCAAGAATATAGTTGTGCTCTATCAAGGTTTTTAATAGCTGCTCTCGCAGGCGCTTACCTTTTTGTCCTCTAAACTTAGCAGGTGCATTTCTACTTGCATCGCTGGCAGTGAAGCTACGCCATTTCTCCAGTCGGTCGGGCTTATCTTGCAGCCACTTAATAAACTCCAGTGCTTCTTGCTCTGGGGTGCTGGTGGTGCTTTCAGTCGTATACCTTAGCCACTCTTTAAGCGAGTAGTAAGCCACCTTCACGGCACTGTTCATCGCTTCTGCATCAACAACCTGCTTGCCATCAAAAAAAGCGAATATAGTTGCAAGCCGCGCTGCTATTTCAGCCGACCGGCTAGCAAAAGGCTTTACGTGTGCATAGTCACCAAGCGAATGAAGCTGTGCTTCAACCATGTTGTAGTAGCTAGCCCAGCCTTCTAAAGCGTCATCACTTAATGGCATACCGGCATTTTTGATTTCTGCTGTTTCGGTACAAGCGGTGCTAGGTGATACTAGTATTTCTCTACACCTTCCCCAGTATGCTTTTAACGCTGGCAGGCTTCGCTTTTTTGGGTTCTTAATTGCTTCAAGGTCAACAAGCCTAGTTCCTGCTTTACTTTCAGCCGTACCCAGTAAAAACCTTGGCAAAAAGCCTTGGTTGCTGAATAGCGGGTCTTTTAATGACTCCCTTACAGTAAATTCCTGAGCCATTAAGAAGATGGTTAAGCGCCTATTACGATAAGTACCACTCCCTTCTGCATTACTTCTAGCAACAAGCCGTTTACCGCTGCCACTATCAAAAAACTGTATAAAGCCACCTAACGCATTAGCTCTAGTTTCTGATTGCATCGAGTGACCGCCAAAGAATTGGCCCCCTTCATCCGTTGTCCAGCTAGCTGACGACAATCCACGGATAAAGTTACCTTGCACCGCTTCAAACGTGCCACCGCTTAATAGTTCGCTAGGGTTTTGCAGTTTATCTAGAGTAATTTCAGCACCTTTCTTTTCTGCTCTTGTAGCGCCAGCTATTGTTTCTTGCAGCTCTTTTTGCTGGCGCTCGTAAGATTGCTCAAGCACTTGGTTGCGTTTGTTTATAACGTGGTATGCGAGGCGGTAAGCAGTGCTTTTTCTGTCGCCACTATCAGCAAGCGCAAGAATGTTTAAGCTGGTAGGCATTGAACGCTTCACTATTTCGCCTTGGTCGTTTTCCATAACTTCGGCTGGGTGTAATGCGTCTACCCTTGATTGGGCTAGGTGTGATGCTGCACCAATAACGGCAAGCCCAGCTAACACGTCTGGTAGTTGGTTTTCTTCTGCAATTTCTTTTGCAGCATTACCAAGCAACTGTGGCAATTCCTGCAAGGGGAATACTTCAGGCTTTATGCGCGTGTCGGTTAGCTCTTTAAGGTCTGGATACTCTGGAATATCGCCTTGCTGGTTTAATACATCGCTAGGGTTACGCATGAGTCACCACCTTAGCATTTTGCTTGTAAGCGGTGGCGTAGTCGTTCCAGTCGTTCCAGTCATCAGGTGGCAACTGTACCTGCCCACGGATTGCTAAAGCCGCCCATTGTGCTTTAACTAAGCCGATATTCTGGCCGCTGACGTGGTTAAGGTCGTTGTCTGCACCCATCACTATTTGAGCGTGCGGGTAGTGTTGGCGTGCTGCAATTGCAACACTTACTAAGTTACCTTCATTGAAAGCCACCAATACCGGCTTATAGGTAAATTCATGCAGACTCGCAGCCGTTGCCCAGCCTTCAGCGATATAAAAGCTTTGGTTTAATTTACTGGCATCACCAATCAAAGAGAACGCGCCTTTCACCTGACCGCCTTTAATAAACCGCTTATTACCTTTGGGGTCGATTGTCTGCAAATTTACTAACACTTTGTTGCAATAAATTGGA
>JAAYGA010000101.1 GCA_012727935.1 Pseudomonadaceae bacterium
AGCCAACAGTCAGCACAAGGCAACAAGCTTTGTTGAAACGGATTTAAGTAACAGCAACTGGCAGGCAGTGGCTGCAGAACAGGTGAGCATAATTGATTCTAACCTAGCCTTTAGCCAGTTAACCCAAGCAAAATTTAAAAACCTTAGCTGCATTAATAGCAACCTAAGTGCTAGCCGCTGGCAGAAAAGTTTTGTTGATCAATGCAGTTTGGTTAACTCTTCGCTTGAAAGTGCTGACTTATCTGAACTGGCAGGTTTTCGACTTAATTTATTGGAATGCCAGTTAGAAAACATGCTGCTTTATAACACGGCACTTGAACTGCCTTTTTTTCAAAAATCTAATCTAGCTAAACGTGATTTCACTCAATCAGGACTGATTAAACCGCAGTTCCAAGAATGTGATCTTAGCTACTCTAACTTCAAAGGCATGGATCTTTCGCAAGCGGGCATGATGAAAGCGTTAGCGACTGGCTGCGATTTCACAGGGGCTATCTTGAATCAAGCTAACCTAATAGAAGCCAAGCTAGATAAAGCAATTTTTAACCACTGCGAAATGAATATGGCACTGTTAAGTAAAGCCAATTTACAACAGGCTTTTTTTCATAAAGTCCAAGCGACACAAGCGCAGTTTACTGAGTGCGATGCCACAGAAGCGGTTTTTACTGCCAGCAACCTTACCTATGCCGACTTCAGCCATGCCCTTGTAACCAAAGCAGATTTTAGCGATACCCAACTTTATAGAACCAACCTACACGGCCTTCTTGACCCTAGCACACGTTGGCAGGGCGCTAATCGTGCCGATGCATTAGAAACCGACCCTGTTCGCCAAAAAGCAGAACAGCTCGCTAGTAGATAACCTACGTTAACGGTTGAGTAGATTAACAACTGATTAGATTAATAATTGATAGGAAGACGGCTTATGTCATTATCGCCACAGCTTAATAATTCAAACAACACTCAAGAAACGCTACCCACAGAAGGCTATGTTCAGGGTGGTAAAGAAGGCAGTTGGCTAGTAACAACCAACCAAGGTTTAATCCGTGCGAATCAAGCCTATTCTTGCTTGGTTCAACCCGTGTTAGGCGACAAGGTGTTACTTCAAAGTGTTGGCAAAACCACTTATTTGCTAGCCATTCTTGAGCGCCAGCAACCGCTCGCCATGCAGATTAATGCCAAGCAGGGTTTAACTTTTGACTTAGGCGGCCAAGATTGCCAATGGAAAAATACAGGGCAATGGCAGCTGCAAGCCGCAACCACTAAAGTGCTTAGCCAACACGTTGAACTTACTACCCAAACGGGCAAGGTAAGCGGTAAACAACTCACTCAACACTGGCAGCAGGTGCGTAACCTAATTGAAGATTTTTGGCATTCTGGGCAAACAGTTTGGCAGCAAGTACGCCAATCCATTAGCCGTGTTGACGAGGTTGAACAAAAAGATTCTGGGCATCATATTCAACGAGTTAGAGGCAATATGACCCTACACAGCGAACAGGCAAGCATTACCAGCACCAAAGATTTACGCATTGATGCTGAACGCATTCACATGGGTTAAGGAGAGCGTTATGGTTTTTGCAACAACACAAATGGGCGGCCTAAACTTAGGGTTTCCCGATGTTTGTATCACACCCATTGGGCCTGTTCCTACGCCCATTCCTTACCCTAATCTAGCCATACCTACCATGGCAATTCCTTCGCAATTCAAAGTGCTAACCTTGGCGATGCCTAATCACAATATGATGACCATTACCCCCATGAGCAATGGCGATAATTCAGGCGTACTGATGAACCCTGCTTCTGGCATGGTTATGGGGCCGCAACGGCAATTGTTAGGGAGTTTTAAAACGTTTATTGGTGGAATGCCTGCTAATAAAATGCTGGGTATGTCGGGGCAAAATGGCTTCACCCCAGGCGCACCAGGCGTTACGCTCGTGCCTTCGCAAGTTAAGCTAATGTTGCTTACCTAGTAGTCTATTTGACCTAGCAGCCTTATTTTTAGAAGCTTATAAGCAAAAGCTAATCTTGCAGCAAAGAATACAGGCGGCGGTTACTTTCTTTCAAGCGTTCAGATTGCATTAACACAACAAAACGGTGAAATGCTAACGCTAGGTTGGGGTCTAAAGCTTCCATTTTTAATAAGCTGGAATGAGTTAAAGCCAGCACTTGGGTTTCCTCTACAGCTCGGGCCGCAGCAGACCTTGGTTCATTTAAATATAAACCCATCTCTCCTAACAAAGTGCCTGAGCGCATTTTTTTAAGACGCACCCAACCACCTGCTTGTGCATCTTGTAAGCCAACATCAACACTGCCAGAGGTAATAATATAAAGCACTCGTTGATATTCACCCTGCCGAAGCACCCATGCACCCTTAGCGTAAGTTTCTACTTGAAAATAAGCTAACAGTTGATTTATTTCACTGGCTTCAAGTGTTAAGCGGTGTTGCAACATGGCTTGAATAGGTGATTGCTGATCTAAGCTTAAATCTTGCAGTAGCTGGTTTTCTAGCGACTCCAAAGCTTCTTCTAAACTATTAGCTTGGCATAAATGACCAGTGGATACTGAATCACCAAACACTAAACCTGCTGCTTGCAGCCTTTGCTGAATAACTTGTTTAAGCCCCGTAATGTGAATAGTAATTTTTTGTGCATCACAAAACTGCTTTAAACGTAACAAACTATTAGCAGTTGATGAATCGGCATTACTAACGCGTCGAAAATCTAATAATAAAGCTTCAATTGGGCTGGGTTGTTCTTGCACATCACGCTTAATTTGCTCGGTTAGGGTGTTGGCTGTACCAAAAAATAAAAAGCCCCTAAGCTGATAAACCCTAACGCTGTCTGCCTGCTGTTTAAGCCATTGCTGCTCTTGTGGTGTACGCTCCACGCCACTGGTTAAACCCGCAAGGTTAGTATTTAAATGAATGACTTGTAAGCGGCTATATTCACGAATAAATAACAAAACTGTTAGTAGCAAGCCTAATAGAACACCACTAAGAAAACCTTGAAAAACAATGGCTATAAAGATAGCAGCTATTACAAATTGATCTGCACGAGGAAAGCGATCGCCCGAGGTAACTAACCACTGATTAATAAACTGCATACCTTGAAAGACTAGCAGGCCAGCAACTAGCGGCAGGGGTAACCAATGTAGTAAATGCTCATGAATAAAAATAACCAACAAGAGTAATAACGCAATTAAAACACCGGTTATACGGTAGTTGGCTTGCATCTGCC
>JAAYGA010000102.1 GCA_012727935.1 Pseudomonadaceae bacterium
CCTATTTACCTAGAAGGTCAGAGTTTCAGTTAGTCTAAACATCCTTTCTTGCTAATAAAACCCTAATCTAAATTAATTTGCCGCTAAGTTTGTGCCTTGCTAGTAAAAATGGCTAGAATGTGAGGCTCATTTATCTACTACAGGGTTTACCTATGCAAGTTGCAGCCAATAAGGTCGTCGCTATTCACTACACTTTAACGAATGGTGAAGGCCAAGTTCTTGATTCGTCTCAGGGCGGCAACCCACTTTTTTATCTGCATGGTCACAACAATATTATTCTAGGTTTAGAAAAGCAGTTGGAAGGTTGTCGTGTCGGTGATGATTTTGAGGTGGCTGTTGAGCCAGCCGAGGGTTACGGTGAGCGTGACGATAACCTAAAACAACAGGTACCGCGTGTAGCTTTTCAGGGTGTAGATAGCATTGAACCAGGTATGCAGTTTCAAACTGATGGCCCTGGTGGCACTATGGTTGTAACCGTAGCCGAAGTTGACGAAACAACCGTAACTATTGATGCTAATCATCCACTAGCAGGCGTGGCGCTTAACTTTAAGGGTAGCGTTGAATCGGTACGTGATGCACGCGAAGAAGAAATTGATCATGGTCATCCTCATGAAGGTGAAATGGCCGATCACTAAGTTGTTTTTTTAGCTACTTAAAGAAAACCTGTGGTAGTTTTTGTTAGCTACAGCAGGTTTTTTTGGTTTTAAATTTATAAAATAGTGGCTTAAAGTTTGATCTATGCATGATGTTTGTCTAATCTAGGTAATAGGTTAAAACAGCTGAGGTGCAATTATGATCGAATCTAATATCAACAATGTGGCGGCAGCAGCAACACGTCAGGATGTGCGTAGTGTACAAGGTCAGCGTGAAGCAAACTCTAAAGTAGTTGCTGAACAAGCTTCTAGTAACCCTATGGCAAGTAGTGGTGTTGAAGCTGCTGATGCTGCCAGAACTGCGGTTGCCAGCCAGCCAGCCGGTATCATTACTCGCTTAGGCGAAACCACGGAACAGGTTCCGCTTTATGAAGCCAACCGCCCCGCGGGTAATATTATTCGCCCTGCTATAGAAGTCGCTCAAGGTGTGCGTGAAGCTACCACTGCTAATAATGTGACCGAAAAGGTAGTTCAGCAGCGTCAAGACTTAGACGAAGCGTTAGTTGTGCAGAGCCGCCCTGAAGGTGCTTCTCGCGGCAGCGATACTAGTTTTAACGATATGCAAAAGTTAGTATAAACTGCCAACTAAAAGTAAGCTTTATTACTTAATTATTAAGCCCTACCAATGTAGGGCTTTTTTTTGCTTTAAGTTGTTGCCTTAAGTTAGTGCTTTAAAAAGTGCATTACTTCCTTAGCAGTACCTTTAAAAATGACTTGGCTAGCCTTTTTTTCACCTTGGTAATGGTACATAGGGTCGTAATAGCTTGCTAGCAGTAGCCTTATCCATTCGCGGTGGATATCAAAGCCAGTTGTTAGGTTAGTTTGGTTAAGTGCCGTTAGCATTAAGCTCTGCAATTGCTGGTGACGCTGACTGCCAAGGCGTTTGGTTATACGGCCTAGACTAGAAAGCAAGTGTTCAGCAAAGTCTTCCCTGCCTTTTTCTTCACCTTTAACAGTAATAAATTCTTGCTGTAAATCAACCACATAATCTTTTAATACTCGCTCAACACGCTCTTCTAAGGGCGCTTCTAGCCAAACTACTTTTGAAGATTTCATTGCTTTCATAAGATTAACAGGTAAAGCACAGCGGCCAATAATGTGGCTTTCATCTTCTAAAACGAGCTGCTTTTTATCGAGCTGACACTTTTTAAGCAAATCTATACTTAGGTTGTTTTCAAAGTTAATTTGGCTAGGTTGTGGGTTAGCATGGCGACCAAAGCTAGAGCCTCGATGGTAAGCATGGCCTTCTAAATCAATGCTATTGCTTAGCTGTTGCAGAATTTCTGTTTTACCGCAGCCAGTCATACCGCCTAAAATTAAAAGTTGATGACTCGCCAAAGTTTGCTCAATAGTTTGCAGTAAAAACTGGCGCAGTGCCTTGTAGCCGCCTTGAATGCGTGGGTAATCAACACCGGCTTCATGCAGCCATGCTTGCACTAGCTGCGAACGCATACCCCCACGAAAACAAAACAAATACCCTTCAGGATTAGCTTTTACATAGGCAAGCCAAGCGTCTAAACGTGCTTGTTTAATTTCACCGCTAACCAGTTGATGCCCTAGTTTAACAGCGGCTTCTTGTCCTTTGTTTTTGTAGCAGGTGCCAACAGCTGCTCGTTCTTCATCGTTCATTAAAGGCAGGTTGCTAGCGGTTGGAAAGCTACCTTGGATAAACTCGATGGGCGCTCGAGTATCTATTAAGGGGGCATTGTTTAGGAAGATGCTTTTATAGTCATGGGTTTGCTCAAGCACTGAGCACCTCGACTGCAAACTCGCTGGCTGAATTAAACTGACCAATTGGCTGTAAATTTAAACCTTGGCTGGTAGCCACGCTTAAAAATGCTTGCTCTGCGTCTGGCGCTACAGCGACAAGAAGACCGCCACTGGTTTGAGGGTCACACAACAGCTGCTTTTGCAGGGTTGCTAAGGGCGCTATGCGGTGACCGTAGCTATCAAAGTTGCGCTCGGTGCCACCGGGAATGCAGCCTTGGGCTAGGTAATAATTGGTGGAGTCTAAATGGGGGATGGCAGAATAATTAAGCACAGCAGTTAAGTTGCTGCCATCGGCCATTTCTACTAGGTGACCGAGTAAACCAAAACCGGTGACATCGGTCATGGCATGTACGCCTGCAATGCCAGCAAAGTCGGCACCTATTTTATTTAGGGTACACATTAATTCACAAGCAACGCCCTTATCTTCAGGCTTTAGCTTGTTTTACTTCTCTGCGGTGGTTAACAGGCCAATGCCGAGAGGTTTGGTTAGGTAAAGCTTGTCGCCCACTTGAGCCGTATCATTACGCTTCATTTGCTCTTTTTGAACGATGCCAGTAACAGCCAAACCAAAAATGGGCTCAGGTGCATCAATGGAATGACCACCAGCAAGGGCAATCTTAGCCGCATCACAAACGCTGCGCGCGCCACGTATGACTTCACCTGCCACTTCAGCCGGAAGTTTATCAATCGGCCAACCCAAAATAGCAATGGCCATTAAAGGCGTAGCGCCCATGGCATAAATATCACTAATGGCATTGGTGGCGGCAATACGCCCAAAGTCATAAGCATCATCAACTATGGGCATAAAAAAGTCGGTGGTGGAAACAACGCCCTGTTCGGCATTAAGTTCAAAAACTGCCGCATCATCGCGAGAGCTGTTACCCACCCAAAGCCTTGAGTCAGGTAACTGGCTGCCAGCAGCAGCCAGAATGGTGTCGAGTACTTTAGGAGAGATTTTACAGCCACAGCCTGCACCGTGACTGTACTGAGTTAAACGGTACTGGGTACTACTTGGGGAGGGTTGCATGATTAAACCGGTGCTTGTGTGTTGGAACCTGTAATAAGGAATTCGAGCAGGGCTTTTTGGGCATGCAGGCGGTTACCTGCTTCTTGCCAAACTACCGAGCGGGGATCATCGAGCATATCTTCACTGACTTCTTCACCACGGTGGGCTGGAAGGCAGTGCATAAATAACGCATCTTTAGCAGCGTAATCCATGAGTGCTGGATTAACCTGATAGGGTGCAAAATCGCGTTTACGCTTAGCCTGTTCTTCTTCTTGGCCCATAGAAGCCCAAACGTCGGTTACTACCAACTGCACGCCTTCTACTGCCGCTTTAGGGTCAGATATTAGTGTGACACGGTCGGCATGGTCTTCTAACAGTTGAGGGTTAGGCTGGTAGCCTTCTGGCCCACACACACGCAGCTGGAAGTCGAACTGGCGGGCAGCTTTCATGTAGGAATTACACATGTTGTTGCCGTCGCCTATCCAAGTGACCGTTTTTCCCTGCAAGCTACCGCGGCATTCCACAAAGGTTTGTACATCGGCTAATAACTGACAAGGGTGAAAATCGTCAGTTAGGGCATTAATTACTGGCACACTAGAATGCGCCGCTAGGGTTTCAATGTCTTGGTGTGAAAAGGTGCGTACCATAATGGCATCGACCATTTCTGAAAGCACCCTAGCAGTGTCTTCAAGTGGTTCACCACGGCCTAGCTGGCTGTCTCTGGGTGATAAAAAGATAGAGCCACCACCGAGTTGAATCATGCCCGCTTCAAAAGAGACCCGTGTACGGGTGGATGACTTTTCAAAAATCATCGCCAATACACGGTTTTTTAACGTTTGTTCAATAATGCCTTCTTTGTGCCGGCGTTTAAGTAAAATGGCACGCTGAATTAATCGTTCCAGCTCTTGTGGTGATAGGTCTGTCAGGGTTAAAAAATGTCTGACGCTCATGGGTTAGCTCCGTGATGCTAGCCAATTTTTAATTAGTTGGCTTAACTTGCTGATCAGTAGCTCAGCTTCTTCGTCGGTAAAAGTAAGTGGGGGTAAAAGCCTAACAACCTTTTCGGCTGTGACGTTAATCAGTAAGCCTTCATTTAAAGCAAGTTCGACTAGTTCGCCACAAGGTTGATTTAATTCAATGCCCATCATTAAGCCGCGAGCACGAATGGCTTTAACGCCTTGAGTGTCAGCAAAAACTTCAGTGAAGCGTTTAACTAGGTACTCACCTAATTCACCGGCTCGCTTAGCTAGCTGTTCCTTTTCTAAGGTTTCTAGCACAGCTAGAACAACAGCTGAACCTAAGGGCGTGCCGCCATAGGTTGAACCATGGTTGCCTGGTTGGAAAAGGTTAGCTGCTTTACCCTGTGCCATAACCGCACCAATAGGGAAGCCATTACCCAAGCCTTTAGCCGTAGTTAATACATCAGGCTTCCAGTCATAACGCTGGTAGGCATAAAAATAACCGGTACGGCAGTTGCCAGTTTGCACTTCATCAAGCATTAGCAATAAGTCATGCTTATCACATAACTGGCGCAAACCATTCATAAACTCGTCGGTTGCTGGTGTTAAACCACCTTCACCCTGAATGGGTTCAACCAAAATGGCGGCTATATCTTTGCGGCGCT
The DNA here is from genome assembly GCA_012727935.1 of Pseudomonadaceae bacterium. Classification (GTDB taxonomy): domain Bacteria; phylum Pseudomonadota; class Gammaproteobacteria; order Pseudomonadales; family Halomonadaceae; genus Marinospirillum. The sequence continues at coordinate 5,054 of JAAYGA010000102.1, forward strand.
CGACCAAGTTAGTAACGGCGGCTAGGTCATTGTAGGTGCTGCGAACAAAGCCACTAACTAGCGGTTCAAAACCCGCTTGTACTTTACGGTTACCTGTCGCCGTTAATGTGGCTAGGGTACGGCCGTGGAAGGCATTTTCCATGACTAACACATGAGGCGTATCAATGCCTTTATTATGACCGTGCAAACGGGCGAGTTTAATTGCGCCTTCGTTGGCTTCAGCACCTGAATTACAAAAGAAAATGCTGTCCATTCCAGAAAGCTGGCTTAGCTTAGCAGCTGCCGCTTCTTGCATAGGAATTTGGTAAAGGTTGGAGGTATGCACTAGTCGGCTGGCTTGGTCACAAATTGCCTTAGTAATGGCTGGGTGAGCATGTCCAAGACCACAAACTGCAATACCGGCGAGGGCATCTAGGTAAGTCTTGCCGTTAGTGTCGGTCAGCCAAGCACCTTTGCCTTCAACAAAAGCAACAGGTAGGCGACCATAGGTGTGCATCAGGGCAGAATTGGCCATGGTGCAATATTCCTCCATAGATAAGCGGGCGAACCCGAAAAACAATCAGTCTAAGCACTTGCCTTGTTACTGGCAAGATGCACTTAATTTTTTTATCTTGCTTGTTAATTAGTTAGCTTGAACGGTAAGATTGACTAACTTAGTCGGGTTTAAGCCCTGAGTATTTTTTTAATCGGCACTATTTTTTAATTTGCACAAAGGTGAATTCGCATGTCTTCTACACTTGATACCATTAAAGAACAAATTTCTAGTAATCCTGTATTGCTTTACATGAAAGGTTCTCCGCAGTTACCCCAGTGTGGGTTTTCTGCCCAAACTGTACAAGCACTCATGGCTTGTGGCCAGAAGTTTGCTTTTGTAAACATTTTAGAGCACCAAGATATACGTGCTGAATTGCCTAAATATGCTAACTGGCCAACCTTCCCACAGCTTTGGTTAAACGGCGAGCTAGTGGGCGGCTGCGATATCATTGTTGATCTACACCAGCAAGGCGAACTACAGCCTATGGTTGAAGCTGCAGTGCAAGCACAAGCATAAAAAAGCTAATTATTCTGGCATGGTTTTAAGTGCCAGATCCCAACCGCCCAGCTGGTGCCAAGTGTTGATGACGGTACAAAAAAGCTCGGCGGTTTTTTCTGTATCATAGCAAGCTGAATGGGCTTCACGGTTATCAAAAGGAATGCCTGCAGCAATACAAGCACGCGATAAAACCGTTTGCCCAAAGGCTAAGGCACCTAGGGTTGCAGTATCAAAACTCGAAAAAGGATGGAAAGGGTTGCGCTTAATATTGCACCTTTCTACCGCAGCATTTATAAACCCCAAATCAAAACTAGCATTATGCCCCACCAAAATTGCACGGGTGCAATTATGCGCCTTCACTGCTTTACGTATAGTTTTAAATACATCGTCTAAGGCTTTGTGTTCTGCCACTGCTATGCTGTGACGAAAAGAGTTATCTAGGTCTATTTTAGTAAAGTCTAAAGCAGCCTGCTCTATATTTGCCCCAGGAAAAGGTATTAAATGTTTAGTAATACTGTGGTCAGGCAGAATAATGCCATTTTCATCCATAGTTAGGGTGGTAGCAGAAACTTCCAAGAGGGCATCGGTAGCCGCATTAAAACCTGCGGTTTCAACATCCACAACGACAGGTAAATAGCCCCGAAAGCGGCTAGACATAGGATGTTTAATATTCGACTGACTGTTCACGCAATGCTCCTGACCGGCGTGTAAATGAAAGGCTTGGGTTGTTACGTCTTCTAGCTTAACATAGCTACAAGGTTTTTCATTTTTTTACCTAAAGTTTAACTTGGCTAGGTCGACAATTATTCAACCCAGCTCATTTTAAGGACCTCAAGTGTGTCTAATCTTACTGTCTTACTACAGCCTAGTATGAAACGCTTGCAACAAATGGCTTTAACAGGAGTTTTCCTGCTTACAGCCAGTAGTGGTGCTTATGCAGCTAGTTGGCAAGCCGGTTATGAAAATGCCTTATGGCAAACCAGCCCACCCTCTCAGTTAAATTGTGAATTAACTCACTACATTCCTAACTTTGGTGAAGCTCGCTTTATTCACCGTGCGGGTGAAACAGTGCGTATGGAAATTCAGCCCTTTCGCCATGCTTTGCGTGGTGGCGTGGTTAAGCTGGTTGCCTTAGCGCCGCAATGGATGTCGGGTGGAGCCACGCGTTCACTGGGTGAATATGACTTTCAAAAAACCGACCTGCCTATTCGCATAACAACGCCACAAACAGAACTTATTCTTGAAAGCCTGCGCCAAGGTTTAATGCCTTCGATGTTGCAAGAAGATAAAGACCCTCGCATAGAACATCGCCGTGCTAGCTTAACCCCGATTAACTTTCATCCGGCTTTTGCTGATTTCCAACTTTGCCAAGCAAAACTATTACCAGTTAATTACGATCAAATTCGCAATATTCTAATTGGCTTTCATTTAGGTGGCGCACAACTAACCCAAGCCGACCGTGATCAGCTAGATTTACTGGTTCGTTATACTTATGCCGATCCTGAAGTTGTTTTAGTGATGGTAGACGGCCACTCAGATTCTTCAGGCACCCGCCGTGATAACCGTGAATTATCAAGTAAGCGCGCCAATGCTGTCACTGAATACTTAGTGGCACGCGGTATGCCACAAGAAATGATTCAAAGCCAATACCACGGTCAGCGTTACCCTGTTGCTAGTAACCGCACAACCGACGGCCGCAGTAAAAACCGCCGTGTAACCATTAAGTTAGAGCGTGAATTGGAAATTAAACCTATTTTTTAAATTTAACCTGTTTTTTAAGTAGTTTCCTTGGTTTCTAAGCACTAGTCGCTGACGCTTAACTTTCCTTGCGCTATAATCCCTCTCATAAGTTTTCGGGCTGCTTAGGCAGCCTTTTGCAGTTTATTGTTCCTGCTTCTGGCCTTGGGTCAGGGTAGTCTTAAGGAGAAACCATGTCTGATGTAAAAAAGTCTGATGTAAAAAAAGTGGTATTGGCTTATTCCGGCGGCCTAGATACGTCCATTATTCTAAAATGGCTTGAAGATACCTATGGTTGTGAAGTGGTTACCTTCACCGCTAACCTTGGCCAAAGTGATGAGTTAGAGCCTGCGCGTGCTAAAGCCGAAGCCATGGGCGTTAAAGAAATTTATATTGAAGACCTGCGCGAAGAGTTTGTTCGTGACTATGTTTTTCCTATGTTTCGTGCCAATGCCATTTATGAAGGCGAGTACTTATTAGGTACGTCCATTGCACGCCCTTTAATTGCTAAGCGTTTAGTGGAAATTGCTAAAGAAACCAATGCCGATGCCATTTCTCATGGTGCAACGGGCAAGGGTAATGACCAAGTACGTTTTGAGCTAGGTGCTTATGCACTTATGCCTGGTGTTAAAATTATTGCCCCTTGGCGTGAGTGGGATTTGTTATCACGCGAAAAGCTAATGGCTTACGCTAAAGAGCACGATATTCCGATTGATTTTGCTAAGGCAGGCACTAAGTCTCCCTATTCTATGGATGCCAACCTACTACACATTTCTTATGAAGGTGGCTTGTTAGAAGACCCTTGGGCAGAGCCTGAAGAAGCCATGTGGCGTTGGAGCGTTAGCCCAGAAGCAGCGCCAAACACACCTACCTATATTGAGCTAACCTATGAAAAAGGCGACATAGTAGCTATAGACGGTGAGCGTTTGAAAGCCCATGAAGTGTTAGAAAAGCTAAACAAAGTGGGCGGCGCTAACGGTATTGGTCGTTTAGATATCGTAGAAAACCGTTATGTGGGTATGAAAGCCCGCGGTGCTTATGAAACACCCGGCGGTACTATTATGCTTAAAGCACACCGTGCCATTGAATCCATCACTTTAGACCGTGAAGTTGCTCACCTTAAAGATGATTTAATGCCTCGCTATGCAGAGCTAATTTACAATGGTTACTGGTGGAGCCCAGAGCGCAAAATGCTGCAGACTATGATTGATGAGTCGCAAGAATTTGTTAACGGTAAAGTGCGCGTTAAGCTTTATAAAGGCAACGTTATTCCTGTGGGTCGTGAATCTGCAGATACTTTGGTTGATGAAAGTGTTGCCACTTTTGAAGACGATGAAGGCGCTTACGACCAGAAAGATGCCGAAGGTTTTATTAAGCTAAATGCATTGCGTTTACGTATTGCAGCACAAAAAGGCCGTAATCTACTATAAAAAGCACTTGCTGTTGATAAAGCCCTACTTCGGTAGGGCTTTTTTATTGGGTTTTATTTTTTCTTATGGCTAGAATGAAAGGGAGCTTGTAAATAATTAGCGAGTCAAATAAATACAAGGAGTTGTTATGCAGTTTCTAACCCGTGCTTCACCTTGGCGGCGACTATTAGATAACCCTCAACAGTTACTTACCCCTCATTCTATTTTATTAGCACCCCTTGATGAAGTTTTTGCCGACTTTCCTCAAGCCTTAGATGTTGCTGAAATTAAGCCTTGGCAGCTACGTTTTGTAAGGGCTTTGCAGCAAATGGATGTACCTGCTTGGCGTATTAGCCAGTTAATTAGTGATCATAACGATTGGCTTTACCGTGAAACCATTAATAAAAGCTTGGCGGAAATGCAGGCCAATGGCTGGGGCGAACCCCCCGTTGATTTTTGCGTTCTACAATTAGGTTCCGCTGCTCGCCATGAAAGTTTACTTCGTCCTGATCAAGATAACGCCATGATTATTGAAGACTTTCCAGATGCCCGTCATTTAGAAATAGACACTTGGATGCAGCAGCTAGGTGAAGAGTTTACCAGCCGTTTAGATGCAGCAGGCATTCCTTTATGCAATGGGCATGTGATGGCACGTTGGCCGTTATGGCGTAAGCGTAGCAGCGAATGGTTGAAGCAGATGCGCTTGTGGACAAGTGGGCGCATTGTTAAAAAAGTGCAACTTTCGAATATTTTATTAGATTTTAACCCAGTGTTTGGTAATGCGGAATTAGCCAAGCAATTTCAGGCTGAATTAAACAAAATGCTACCTAAAGCCCATGGTTTTTTAAATGAAATGGCTAGCTTGTTAGATGAGATACCTGTTGCTTTAGATGGTTTTGATCGCTTACATGGCAAGTGCAATGATGCGCCTCATGCACAGGCTTTAAACTTAAAACAACAGGGTTTACTGCCTTTGCAATCCAGCGTTAGGTTATTGTCTATTTTACATGGGGTAAGTGCTGTAGGTACTAGAGAGCGCCTAGTTGCTTTAGTTACACGGCAGGTTTTATCGCCAATGGCAGCTGAAGATTTAATTCAAGCTTTGAATCAATTACAAGATTTGCTGCTCGATGCCCAGCTAGAAAGTTTGGCGGCAGGGCGTTTGGCTGATAGTTGGGTCGATCTTCAGAAACTAAGCGAAAGGCAAAAACAGCTGCTGAAGATTGACCTTAAACTGATTAAAGCGTTTGTGCGTAAAGTGCGTAAAAACTTTGCTGATTAATGTGGCTGGCCCTGTTTTTGCATGTGTTGGTGATTCATAGGTTGATGTTTCATGTGTTGATGTTTCATGTGTTGATGGTGAGCAGGTTGGTGCTGGTCATGCATTTGGCCTTGGCCTGCCACTTTTCGTATCGGTAAATTAAGTTCTATTAGGCTGCCATCGTCTAGTTTTAAATTAACCAATACCTTGTCATCCATGTTGAGTGGGGCTTTTAAGCCGATGAGCATAATATGCAAACCACCAGGCTGTAAGTGAGTAGTGCTTTTGGGTGCTAGGTTAATTTTTTCTACCTGACGCATTTGCATCACGCCATCGACATGGGTGTGGGTGTGAAGCTCGACTGCATCGGCTGCTGCGCTTGAGGCACTCACTAGCGCACGAGCTTGGTCACCTTGGTTATGAATTTGCATAAAAGCCGCAGTGACTGGTGCGCTAGGTGGCACCGCACGAATATAGCCATCTTGTACTTGAATATCATTGGCATAAGCTGCAAAGCTGGCTACAAAAGATACAGCGATTAATAAGCGTAAAAATTTCATTATAAATTCCTTTAAAGTTGGTTATCTAAGGCTTTAATAAGTACGGCTTGCAGCTCTTCACTACTAATTGAATGGGGGAGGGTTGCTAGTAGTTGGCCACTTGCGTTTACTAGGTAAAAATCTGAGGTGTGATCGACGGCATAACCCATGGCAGAGTCAATTTCTACATAGCGGTAAAACGCACCGTATTGCTTAGCCAGCCCAGCAAGGTAATCTTCTTCGCCGGTTAAGCCAATAATTCCAGCTTCAAAAAAATCAACGTAATCAGCCAGCTTAGCCGGTGTGTCCCTTTTGGGATCGACTGAAATAAAGATAGGCTGGAGTTGGTTTTTTAAATCTTCTGGCAGCTGATTAACGGCTTTGGCCATAAAAATCATGGAAGTTGGGCAAATATCTGGGCACCAAGTATAGCCAAAATACACCAGTGCTAATTGGCCTTCAAAATCACTGAGCGAAACCTTGCCTTGGTGGCTTGTTAAAGTAAAAGGTGCGCCAGTAGGTTGGCTAGTAACTACCGAGTTATTGGGTTGTTGTAAGCCACTTTTTATTTGAAAAAAAGCCAGACCTAAAAGAAGGAGCGCCCCAACATAGAGGAGTGAGCGATTAATTTTCATGTTTTTTCCTAATTAGCATTAATAAACAATTAGCTAAATTGTAGGCGGCTAATATTAGCAGAAAAAGTAAAAATAATGTAAAAATCAACCCGCTGGCGCTTCAATGGCTGGAAGCTCAATTACAAACCTTGCACCTTTTAAAACCTTGCCTGCTTGGGCATATAAACGCCCGTGGTGGTGGTTAATAATGCCACGGCTAATGGGCAAACCTAGCCCTGAACCTTTAGGGCGTGAGCCTGAAACAGCTTTTTGCTGCTGAATTTGGTGGAACTTTTCAAACACCTTGTCGCGTTCTTCTTTGGCGATGCCCGAACCATTGTCTTCTACGGCCAATAACCAGTGATTGGCTTGGGCAGTAATGCTCATTACCACCTTGGCTGAATCTTGGGCGGTAAATTTGCTGGCATTATCTAACAGGTTAATAATGACCTGTTGCAGCCTGTCTGGGTCAGCATTCACCCAAGCCTGTTCGGTGGATAAATTAAGCTGTAACTCAACCTGACGGTCTTGGTAAAGCTGGGTTATAGCATCGGCGGAATCTTTAGCTAATTCACAGAAGTTAAGGGGTTTAAGGTCTAGGCGCATACGGCCTGACTCTAACCTTGCTAAGTCTAAAATCTCTTCAATTAAGCGTGATAAACGCTCACTTTCTTTAACAATAACGTCTAAAAAGTGGCTTTTTTGTTTAGGTGTGATTTCTGGGCTGTCACGTAAAATTTCAGCAAAAGCACGAATAGAGGTTAAAGGTGTGCGTAATTCATGGCTAACCATCGCCACAAATTCATCTTTTAAACTGTCAAGTTCACGTAAACGCACGTTAGCACTGCGTAGCTCCTCGCCAATTTGTGCCAGTTCAGTCGATTTTTGTTCAAGGCGTTTATTGTATTCCAGTGCTTGAGAGGTAGTATCTAAGATGCTCAGTACTGCTTCAATGTCTAAGGCTTCACCCCGAACAACGGAATTAATAAGTACCCTAGCCGAAGCACTGCCTAAAGCACCGGTTAAGGCTTGTTCTGTTTGGGCGATTAAGGCGGGTGAGGCGGGTGTTTCATCGGCTGCGCTGGGTATTTCTGTGCTGTCTAACCGTGCAAAAACTTTTAAGGTGGCTACTCTGCCTAGGTAGCGGTTAGCTAACTGATAAAGTTCGCCCTTGGTGGTTTGCCCAAGCCAAAGCGGTGTTTGCATTACATCGGGTCGTAAGGCTTCGGTAAATAAAGCCGCTTGGGTTTGTTCTAAGCTAGATTGGCGTGAAAAAAGTGAAACGCCCACCAGCAAGCCAATATTAACAAGCAGACTCCAAAATAAAGCATGGGCATAAATATCCCAGCCTTCTAAACCAAATAAAGCGTAGGGTTTTAGCCAAGCAATGCCCCAAGGCCCTTCATTAATCAGTGATGCATTTAGCCAGCCGGATAAAGCAAAACCCGGTAGTATCAATGTATAGGCCCAAACAATAAAACCGCCGATTAAGCCAGCAGCTGTGCCTTTAGCATTACCGCCACGCCAATATAAGCCTAGTAATAAAGCAGGCGCAAATTGGCTGGCTGCCGCAAAAGAAACCAGACCAGTGGTGACTAGGGTATAAGATTCACCAATAAGCGCATGGTAGAGGTAACCAAGTAAAAGAATAAGCAAAATGGCGATGCGGCGAATACCTAGCAGCCAGCCACTTAGGTTACGTGTTGGGTCTAGGTGTAACCATTTCCAACGCAATAAAACAGGCATCACTAAATGGTTACTGACCATAGTAGAAAGGGCGATGGTTTCGACTATTACCATACCTGTTGCGGCCGATAAACCACCAATAAAAACAAACAAAGGTAAAAACTCTAAGCCAGCTGCTAAGGGTAAAGTTAAAACATAGTCGTCTGGCGAGCCAGCACCCATTAATAAGCCAGCTAAGGCAATGGGAATAACCATCAGGTTAATGGCAAAAAGATACAGAGGAAACATCCAGCCTGCACGTTTAACGTGGCGTTCATCGACGTTTTCTATCACTAATACTTGAAACTGGCGGGGCAAGGTTATAAAAGCCAGTGTAGAAAGAATTAAGGTTCCCACCCAACCCACCGCACCCCCTGGAACAGCATCTAAACCCAGCGTACCGACTAAATCGGTTCGGCTAGCCGCTTGGGTTAATAAATCCATAGGGCCTTCATAAAGCCAAAACACCACAAAAATACCTGCCGCTAAAAAAGCCAGCAGCTTAATAATGGATTCAAACGCTATGGCCGCGACCATGCCTTCGTGGCGTTCACTGGCATCTAGGTGGCGGGTACCAAAAAGAATAATAAAAATAGCTAAAACAAGCGCCACCCAAAAAGACTTGTCCATTAAAAACGTTTTTTCGACTAAGGCTTGGGCAGGTGCTAAAGGGTAACCCGTTAACAAAGCATGGCTAATGGTAATGGCTTTAAGTTGTAAGGCGATGTAGGGCATAACACCAATAACAGCAATAAGCGTAACCAGCACACCTAAGCGAGTGCTTTTGCCATAACGGGCGCTGATAAAGTCGGCAATGGAGGATATTTTTTGGGCGCGTGAAATGCGAATCATTTTACGGATCATAAACCAGCCAAGCAGCATGGCTAGCGTCGGGCCTAAATACACCAATAAAAAACTTAAGCCGGTTTCTGCGGCACGTCCCACACTGCCGTAAAAAGTCCAAGCGGTACAATAAACAGCAATAGAGAGGGTATAAACCAAGGGCGAGTTAATAATGGAACGCCCTTGGCTAGAGCGTTTATCACCCCAAGCGGCGACTAAAAACAAGATGCCTAGGTAGCTAAAACCTACTGCTAAAGAAACCCATTCAGTTCTCATCTTTACGCTCCAGTACCCAAGCGGCTAGCCCAATAATGAGTAACCAAGCGCTGAAAACATAAACAGGAAGAATGGATAGACCTAAACGCCCCGGCGTATCAAAGAGCAGTAAAATGGGGGGCAAAAATAATACTAAGGCTAAAAGCGTTAAGCCGACTAGCCTAGAGCGGATAGGTGAGCCTTTCATGCTAGTCTCCTTTTAGTATTGTTGTGGTTAACAAGTCCTAACGATTAATCACTTTATTTTGTAATTCTAAAGCTGCTTTTAGGGTATTAATGCCTCTTGCTTCTAGGCGTGGTAATAAGGCAAGCAGTAGTTCAGCGGTGACTCGTGCATCACCTAAAGCAGTGTGGCGGGTATTGGGTGGAAAGGTAAGCTGGAAGCGTGCGGCTAAATCATCAAGTCCATGACCTTCTAAGTTTTCATCTAGGCCACGCGATAAAAGCAAAGTATCTAGCACTGGCATGATAAATTCTGTGCCAGCTTCAGCCCCTTCTAAAGTGACTGCTAACAAATCAAAGGCGGCATTGTGAGCCACTAGCACGCCATTGCCGACAAACTCCCTAAAACGCGGCAAGACAATGCTTATGGGTGGGCTTTTTTCAACATCGGCATCGACTAGGCAATGAATTTTAGTGCTAGCTGGTGGAATACTGCGGCCAGGGTTTACTTTTTGATCGAACACTTCTTGGGCTAATAAGCGGCCATTAACGATACGGCAAGCGCCGATGCTAATAATTTTATCGCCTTTGCGTAACTCAAGGCCGGTTGTTTCGGTATCAAAAACCACCAGCTCTAGTTGGTTAAGTGCTAATTCGCCCAGTTCACTGGTTGGCGGTGGTAGGTCGGCAATACTAAAATCATGAAACTCAGGACGAGCTTCAAGTGTGGGTAAGGGCGGATAAACACGCGTGGCAGCAGGTAAAGGAATGCGTAGGCGGGCAAAGTTTTGGTCGGCATCGGCAAGGCTCCACCAGTCACTTGAATGGCGGCGTAAAATATCACCCAACTTGGGCGATATTTCTTCATTGGCTAGGGGAAGCTCGTTCCATTGGTGTAATAGCTTTAAGTGTAGCGGCTGGCCTTGCCAAATTAAGTCTAGGTAAACACGGTTATTACCCAGTTGAATTTCAGCTTCAAAACTAGTTGTTCCTGTTTCAGCTTGTAACAGCTGAATCACTTTTTGCAATAACACCAATAAACTAGGCGTATCGGCTCTTAGCCATAGGGGAATCCCAATGGGTGTCAGGTTAATTGCTTGCTGCAAAAGGCTGGGTGTTAAGGCCTGCCACAAATCATTCGACCAAGTATCGGTTAGCTGGCCTTGGTCTAAGTGCAGCATTTCTAAAAGCTGGGCAAGCTCACTAATTAAACTGCTTAAAGCTTGGCTGTCTTCCTGCATGGCTAGTTGCAGTCGCTGATTCAGTTCTGCCGTTGTACCGCCATTGCTTAATACTTCACCGGCGGTGGCTAGGTTTGCCGCATGACCACGCAAAGCAGGCAATAAAGTCGAAAGGGGCTTACGCCAGCGCAGATCAGATTGCTGGCGCTCGGTAGTATCTTCCAGCATTAACAAAGCTTCGCCTTTGCTTGCAATAACTCGGCGTAAATCACACAAATACCAGCGGTTTTGGTGAGGAAGCAGCAGCTGGCGCGCACTGCCATCTTTGGGTAGGTTTTGCAGTGCATCAATTAAACTGGGTGCAGGTAAAAGCTCTTGTAGCCTGCGCCCTAAGCCTAAGGCTGGGTTGCCAGCAAAGAGTTGTTCAGCAGCAGGGTTGAATAAAAGTAAGCGTTGGTGTTGGTCACAAAGTAACAGCGGCAGTTTCAAAACTTGCAGTAACGCTTCCAGCTCTTGGCGAATGCGTGCGGCATCTTTAGCGCCTTGAATGCGCGCGTCGGCAAGTTGTGCGCGGTCTTGTCGCCAGCCTTGGCGCAAGCGGTTTAGGTCGGGTTGCAAGCTAGCTAGCCAGCCTTCGGGTGGGTAATCTTTTTGTGCATCTGGGTTGGCGGCCATGCGCGCTACTTGCACTTGCAGGTGGCGTAAAGGGCGCATTAAACGCACTTCAAGAAGCAAACCAAGTAAGACTAAAAGAACACCGCTGGCCAAACAAACGCCCCAAATAACAAGGCGCAATGTACCCGTGGGTTGAACTTGGCTATCAAGCCAAGCAGCACAAAATAAGCCAGCAAATAGGATAACTCCGCTGAGCAGTAACCAAATGCTTAATAGCTTAGAACGTGCTGGCATGGTTAATTTTCCTTAAGGCTTGGTGGTACTTTTATTTAATAGTGCTGTTATTTAATGGCGCTTTCATTTAATAGTGCTTGAACCTTTTCAACCAGTTGGCGGGTAGAAAAAGGTTTGGTTATGTAATCATCGGCACCCAAAGCTAACCCCTTTTCACGTTCCACTTCACGCCCATGCGCCGTTAGCATAACAATGGGCAGGCGCTTAAAAGCGGCTTGGTTGCGTAGTTCTTCTAATACTTCAAAACCGCTAATGCCGGGCAAGCTAATATCAAGTAATACAAGATCAGGTGGGTTTTCGTTAACCAACATTAAAGCCGATTCACCATCAAAGGCTGTGGTTACTTCAAAGCCTGCTTGCTGCATTAGAAATTCTAATGACAAGACAATGTTGGGTTCATCATCAACGACCAGAACTTTAGCCATACTTTATCTCCCATAACCTACGCTTAAAGCTGCTTTTAGAGAAAATACCCTTTTTCGAGTCTAGTGGTTTGGCAGTTTCCTGCAACACGACTAAGGGCGTAAGCGGCTGAATTTTAACTAATCGTGCGTAATTCTCCACCTAGAATCTTTGATTTAGGTGGTGATGTAAGCACAGCGCCCTAGCTAGGGCGCTTTTATTGTTGCTGCTAACCTGAGTTGTTACTAAACTAATACCCATGCTAAAAGCCTATAAATACCGCCTTTATCAAAATCGCGTAAGACCTCGTACTTTGAGTGCGAGGTCTTACGCGATTTTGATAAGCTGTTATGGGTCGCAAAGATTCCCCCATCAAAGCCTAAAGGCTTGATGGTGGGAGTAAGTCAAATAAAGGTAATGCCTACAGTGAACAGCTTTTCAACTTCACGAACTTTACGCTTATCAACTAAAAACAAGATAACCTGATCGCCGGTTTGAATAACCAGCTTGTTATGGGCAATAATAACTTCCTTGTCTCTAACCACTGCACCGATAGTGACATCTTCAGGTAATTCTATGTTTTCAATGGCACGGCCAACAATTTTAGAGCTTTTTTCATCGCCTATCGCCACAGCTTCTATGGCCTCAGCTGCGCCACGGCGTAAAGAGTGAACGTTTTTAACTTGCCCACGCCTGACGTGGGTTAACAAGCTACCTATCGTGGCTTGTTGTGGAGAAAAGGCAATATCTACTTCACCACCCTGAACTAAATCTACATAGGCCGCATTGTTAATTAAGGTCATTACTTTGCCAGCGCCCATGCGTTTAGCCAACATAGACGACATAATGTTAACTTCATCATCGTTAGTGACCGCGCAAAAAATATCGACATCATCAATGCTTTCTTCTTGCAGCAAGCTTTTATCGGTAGCAGAACCATTAAGAACCACCGTGCGTTCTAATTTTTCTGCAAGTTCAATGCAACGTTGCGGATTAAATTCAATCAGTTTTACTTGGTATTCATGCTCTAAGCTTTCGGCTAGGCGTTCACCAATATTGCCACCACCAGCAATAATAATCCGTTTATAGCTGTGGTCGACTTTACGCATTTCACTCATTACCGCACGAATATCTTTACGTGCAGCAATAAAAAATACTTCATCATCAACTTGTATAATGGTGTCGCCTTTAGGAATTAAGGCATGATTTTGGCGATAAATAGCCGCAACTCGGGTGTTTACATTAGGAATGTGTTTGCGAAGTGCCGAGAGCTCTTGGCCAATTAAAGGGCCGCCATAATGGGCTTTTACTGCCACCAGTTGCACCAAACCACCAGCAAAATCAAGTACTTGCAAAGCTCCAGGGTATTCAATTAAACGGCGAATATGATTAGTCACCACCTGTTCAGGGCTAATTAAGACATCAATATCAAAACCATTGCCTGGCTTAAACATGCCTTTGCGTGATAAATAAGCTTCTGAGCGCACCCGTGCGATTTTTACTTGGGTATTAAATAAAGCATAGGCAACTTGGCAAGCCACAATATTCACTTCATCGGAACTAGTGACGGCAATCAGCATATCGGCATCTTCGCAACCGGCTTGGCGTAAAACGGCTGGGTAGGAAGCCTTGCCTTGAATGGTGCGAATTTCTAGTTTGTTTTGTAAATCGCGCAGCCGGTTAGCATCGCTATCGACTACGGTAATGTCATTTTCTTCACCGGCTAGGTTTTCTGCCAAACTGCCACCCACTTGGCCAGCGCCAAGAATAATTATTTTCAAGGTTAGTGCTCCTTAAGTTCGCCAGAAAGCGCGAGTGAAGAGAATCATAAAGGTAACGATTTCTAAACGGCCTAAAATCATTCCAAAGCTCATTAACCACTTGCCTAAATCGGGCAGGGTTGCAAAGTTACCCGCAGGGCCAACAATATCACCCAAGCCAGGGCCTATATTAGCCACGGCGGTGACTGCCGAAGTAAAACTGGTTAGGAAGTCTAGCCCCATAAAAGAAAGGGCTAGGGCGAGCAGGGCAATGGTAGCAAAGAAGAAAAAAGTAAAAGCAACCATCGAACGAATCACATCATCGGGTACGGGGCGGCCATTATAGCGTTGTGAAAAAACGCCGCGCGGGTGGAGCAGTGTCATCATCTGGTTACGCATAAGCATTAATGACAGCTGATGGCGAAACACCTTAAATCCGCCACTGGTTGAACCCGAACAGCCGCCTATAAACATAATGTATAAGAAGAAGAGTACCGCAAAGTTACCCCAGCCATTGTAGTCGGTTGATGAAAAGCCGGTGGTGCTGACTATTGAAACAATATTAAAAGTGGCTTGCGTAACAGCGGTAGACCAATCCCAGTTAAGTTGAGTAGCTAGGTAAAAAGTCATAATAGCCACTGCGCCGAACAATATTTTAGTAAGGGCGCGCACTTGGCTGTCTTTAAAAATAGGCAAGGGGTTGCCTTGAATCATGTGTACAAAGAGTACAAAAGGCAGTGAGCCAAGAAACATAAACACCACGCCTATCCATAAAATACTGGTTGTTTCAGCAAACTGCCCCATAGAAGCATCGTAGTTAGAAAAACCGCCGGTAGCCGAGGTGGTCATGCCATGCACCAGCGCATCAAAAGGGTTCATGCCTGCTAGCCAGTAACTTAAAATACACAAGCTAGTTAAACCGACATAGACCTTGCCTATGGCCTTGGCTAGCGTGCCCGAACGAGGCAAGGCTTTTTCAGACCAGTCAGAAGATTCTGATTGGAAAAGCCGCATACCGCCCACCTGCAAGAAAGGCAGAATAGCCATACCCAGCACAATAATGCCGATACCGCCTAGCCACTGTAAAATGGCGCGCCACAGCAAAATGCCTTGAGAGGTTGAATCTAGGCCGCTAAGAATGGTTGCGCCGGTGGTGGTTAAGCCTGAAACGCTTTCAAAAATAGCATCTGCTAAAGAAAGCTGGGTAGAACCAAAGACAAAGGGTAAAGAAGAAAATAAACTCAGCACTATCCAGCTTAGGCTAGTGAGTAAAAAAATTTGTCTGCCACGTAAATAAAAGGGCGCAAGCGAGCCAATAAATACCATGGCTCCGCCACAAGCCAAGGTAAACAGCATGGATGAGAAAAAAATCTGGGTATCGGTTGCTTGGTTCTGAAAAGTTAACAGTAAAGTGGGTGCAATTTTAAAACTGCCCAGCAAAAGCAGTAATAGGCCTAAGAGTTTAATAACCGGTGCCGACCATTCAAAGCCTTGTCGTAGCAAAGAGATTTCTTGGCGACGTTTAGAGCGACTAACTTTTTGAGGGAAATTGGGTCTTGTAGCAGATGGCATACGAGTCCTTTAAAAGCACTAAATTAGGGGCTGCAAGGATAACGCTAGTGCAGCAAAGTGACCAGCAGCCAGTGGTAGTTTTACTCAGTAAAGGAAAACGTTCGTTTGAAAAGCTGCCTAAAAAGTCTAAAAAAGATTAGACTCCTAGCCAAATTAAACAAATTAGGAGTGAATTAAATGCAGACGCGTACCCCAATTAAAGTGCGTGGTTACCATATCGACCTTTATGGGCATGTGAACAATGCTCGCTATTTAGAGTTTTTAGAAGAAGCTCGCTGGCACTTTTTAGAGCAGCAGGTGGAAATAGATTACCTAATGAAGTCTGGTTTAGGCATGGCAGTGGTTAATATTAATATTAATTTTCGCCGTGGTGCTTTTATGGGTGAAGAACTTGAAGTGTTGACTGAAATGGTAAAAGTAGGCAACAAGAGTGCACTAATTCAGCAAAAAATAGTGTTAAAAGGCACCGATACTTTAATTGCTGATGCTGATGTTACTTTTGTCGTCACCGACCAAAAAGCTCAGAAGTCTGTGGTATTTGAAGGCAAGTTATTGGAATTGATGCAGCAATGGTTGAAAAAAGACTAAAATAAAAAATAAAGTTAAGTTAACGCATTTGGAATTATTTAGGAGTAGTTGATGGATTCCTTAGCAGTCAATGCACCCGTCATAACACTTGATGGGCCAGGCGGTGCAGGTAAAGGCACAGTGAGTATGCGCCTTGCCCAAGCTTTGGGCTGGCACCTGTTAGATTCAGGCGCACTTTACCGTTTGGTTGGTTTGGCAGCCGAACAGCAGGGCGTTGCTTTAGATGACGAGCCTGCGCTCAGCCTTTTAGCAGAACACTTGGATGTACAGTTTCTTACTGGCCAAGATGATTTAGTTCAAGTGGTGTTGGCTGCTAAGGATGTTAGCCATGAATTACGCACTGAACGGGTGGGTGGCTTGGCTTCACAGGTGGCAGTGTTAGACGGCGTTCGTAATGCTTTGTTAACACGGCAGCGTAACTTTGCCGTATTACCTGGGCTGATTTGTGATGGCCGCGATATGGGTACTGTGGTGTTTCCTAATGCACCTTTAAAAATTTACCTAACCGCCAGTGCCGATGAACGCGCTAAACGCCGATTAGAGCAGTTGCGGTCTAAGGGTGTGGCTGCTAAACTGTGCGACCTAAAAAATGATATTTTAGAGCGTGATGCGCGCGATATGAACCGCGCCACTGCACCTTTGAAGCCTGCAAAGGACGCTTTGCAAGTTGATAGTACGCAGTTAAGTATTACGCAAGTAGTCGATTTAATTCTTGCCAAAGCGAAAAGCCAAGGCTTGGTGTCTTAAGCCCCTCCGCTTAAGACGACTGTGTTAGTCGAAGTTGTACGGAGGTTATGCAAGTTAGTGTCACAGTTTGCCAGAATATACCTTTGAAAATTCTGTCAGGCTTAACCGGCGTTAACACGCTTGCATGAAAATAATCAGGCCCGCGTTCGCTGGTGGCGCGGAGGGCAGCAATTTCGCTGCATTTAAGACATTTAAAATTGAGTAAATAATACATGACATTATCCTTTGCCGAACTCTTTGAAGAAAGCTTGCAGACAGTCAATATGGAAGTGGGCTCTATCATTAAAGCCACAATTGTTGATGTTGATGGTGACTGGGTTACCGTTAACGCTGGCTTAAAGTCGGAAGGTGTTATCCACCGCAGCCAGTTTGAAAGCGGTGAAGATCTAACCGTTGGTTCACAAGTACTAGTAGCCCTAGAAACTGTAGAAGATGGTTTCGGTGAAACCCGTCTGTCTCGTGAAAAAGCACGCCGTGCTGAGTCTTGGATTGAGCTAGAAGAAGCTTTCGAGAAGAGCGAAATCGTCAAGGGTATTATCAATGGCAAGGTCAAGGGTGGCTTTACAGTTGATATCAATACCATCCGTGCCTTCCTACCGGGTTCACTAGTTGATGTACGCCCTGTACGTGATACTGCACACCTTGAATACAAAGAATTAGACTTCAAAGTTATCAAACTAGATGCTAAGCGTAACAACGTTGTTGTTTCTCGCCGTGCCGTACTAGAAGCAGAAAACTCTGCAGAGCGCGAAGAGCTACTAGCTAACCTTGCTGAAGGCCAAGAGGTTAAAGGTATCGTTAAGAACCTTACTGATTACGGTGCCTTCGTTGACTTGGGCGGCGTAGACGGTCTACTTCACATTACCGACATGGCTTGGAAGCGTATTAAGCATCCTTCTGAGATTGTTGCTGTGGGTGATGAAATCAACGTTAAAGTACTTAAGTTTGATCGCGAGCGTAACCGCGTATCACTAGGTCTTAAGCAGTTGGGTGAAGATCCATGGATTCAAATTAAAGCACGTTACCCTGAGTCTTCAATCATTAAGGCACGTATCACTAACCTAACCGACTACGGTTGCTTCGCTGAGCTAGAAGAAGGCGTTGAAGGTTTAGTACACGTTTCTGAAATGGACTGGACTAACAAAAACGTTAATCCTAAGCAGGTTGTAGACCTAGGTGACGAAGTTGAAGTAATGATTCTAGATATCGACGAAGAGCGTCGTCGTATTTCTCTAGGTATCAAGCAGTGCCGTGCTAATCCATGGGAAGAGTTCTCTGGTAAGTACAACAAAGGCGACAAGGTTTCTGGCGCTATCAAGTCAATCACTGACTTCGGTATCTTTGTTGGCTTGAACGGCGGCATCGACGGTCTAGTTCACCTGTCTGACATTTCTTGGAACGATACTGGCGAAGAAGCGGTTCGTAAGTTCAAGAAAGGCGAAGAAGTTGAAACTATCATTCTTTCGATTGACCCAGAGCGCGAGCGCATTTCACTAGGTGTTAAGCAGCTAGAAAGCGATCCTTTCAATGAATACCTAGCTATCAACGACAAAGGCTCTATCGTTAAAGGTAAGGTTTCTGCTGTTGAAGCTAAAGAAGCGATTGTTGATCTAACCGACGAAGTACAAGCGATTCTTAAGGCGTCTGAAATTAGCGCTGAGCGTGTAGAAGATTCACGTAACGCACTAAAAGAAGGCGACGAAGTTGAAGCGCGTATTATCAACGTTGATCGTAAGAATCGCGTTATTAGCTTGTC
>JAAYGA010000013.1 GCA_012727935.1 Pseudomonadaceae bacterium
ATTTGTTTCTGTTAGCTGCGACATTGCAGTGGCACCTCTTAAATTTTAATTCGGCAAGTTTAGCTCTAAGGCAAAGTAATGGAGGCTGTTGGCTAAGAAAAAAAGGGCGCTAGGCCCTTTTTTCTTGTAACTGCTTAACTAAAATGCAGAATTTAATGCTTAATCACGATTAGCTGCAAGTTCTAGCTCATCATTTTCATAGATCAATAAAGGTTTCGCTTCACCCTGCACCACCTTTTCATCAACCACTGCTTTTATAACGTGGTTAAGCGAAGGTATTTCATACATGGTGTCTAGCAGAATACTTTCCATAATGGAACGTAAACCACGAGCACCTGTTTTACGCTCTAAAGCTTTTTTAGCAATGGCGCGTAAAGCTTCTTCACGAAATTCAAGTTCAACGCCTTCCATTTCAAATAACTGGGCATATTGCTTGGTTAAAGCATTTTTTGGCTCGGTTAAAATTTCAATTAAAGCGTCTTCATCTAGGTGCGTTAAAGTTGCAACAACAGGTAAACGGCCAATAAATTCTGGAATTAAACCAAAACGTACTAGGTCTTCAGGTTCTACTTCTAATAACGCAGCACCTAAAACTTCATCTTCCTGCTTACTTTTAATTTCTGCACTAAAGCCAATGCCGCCTTTTTCAGTACGAGCGCGAATGACCTTATCTAGGCCAGCAAAAGCACCACCACAAATAAACAACATATTACTGGTGTCTACTTGCAAAAACTCTTGCTGTGGGTGCTTGCGTCCACCTTGTGGCGGAACAGAAGCTATCGTTCCTTCAATTAGTTTTAGCAAGGCTTGCTGCACACCTTCGCCCGATACATCACGGGTAATGGAAGGGTTGTCTGATTTACGTGAAATTTTGTCTATTTCATCAATGTAAACAATGCCACGCTGAGCACGTTCCACGTCGTAATCACACTTTTGCAACATTTTTTGAATAATGTTTTCTACGTCTTCACCCACATAACCTGCTTCGGTTAGGGTGGTAGCATCAGCCATAGTAAAAGGCACATTCAGCATTCGTGCTAGGGTTTCTGCTAGTAATGTTTTACCTGAGCCTGTTGGGCCAATCAGTAGAATATTACTTTTACCTAACTCAACACCTTTGTTGCCTTTTGACTGTGACTTTAGGCGTTTATAGTGGTTGTAAACAGCCACTGCCAACACCATCTTGGCACGGTCTTGACCTATAACATAGTCATCTAAGTGAGCACGAATTTCTTTTGGAACAGGCAGTTTTTCGCTTTCATCACCTGCCTCGTCGTCATCTTGAAACTCATTGCTTATGATGTCGGTACACAGGTTTACACAGTCATCACAAATGTAGACAGATGGCCCTGCAATGAGCTTTTTTACTTCATCTTGGCTTTTACCACAGAAGGAACAGTAGAGAAGCTTATCTTTACTTTTTTTGCCGTCGGCCATTATTTACCCCATTCACTTCAAAACTTAGCCTGTTTGCCTGCTAGTTTAAACTGGCAGGCGCAACAGATTTATTCTGGACGCTTAGCTAACACTGCGTCAATTAAGCCATAGTTAACTGCTGTTTCACCGTCCATAAAGTTGTCGCGGTCGGTGTCTTTAGCAATCGTTTTAATATTCTGGCCAGTATGCAGTGCCAGTAGTTTGTTTAACTTATCGCGGATACCTAAAATTTCACGGGTGTGAATTTCAATATCAGATGCTTGGCCTTGAAAACCACCAAGTGGTTGGTGAATCATCATGCGCGAGTTAGGTAGACAAAAACGCTTACCTTTTGTTCCACCAGCCAACAAAAAAGCACCCATGCTAGCGGCCTGGCCAATACACAAGGTAGACACATTGGGTTTAATAAACTGCATGGTGTCGTAAATTGACATACCTGCGGTTACTGAACCACCGGGTGAGTTGATGTAAAGGTGGATATCTTTATCTGGGTTTTCAGATTCTAAAAACAGCATCTGCGCCACAATTAGGTTGGCCATGTAATCTTCAACCGGACCAACCAAGAAAATAACGCGTTCTTTTAATAGACGTGAATAGATGTCATAGGCTCTTTCACCACGGGCAGACTGTTCCACCACCATGGGTACTAAGCCACCCGCATTATTTATATCCAAACTTTTAAACATATTGCATCCCCAATAGACGTAATGCCGACTAAACTAACCGAGGTTGAAGATAAATTCCACCAAGATTTAGCCTTAGCGTAAAAAAAAGATCCGGAGTTTGCACACCGGATCAGTTTTAATACTCTGTTTTCTTACAACTTTTATTGCTGAGCAGGCATGGCTAGCTCTTTAAAAGTTTTGCTAACATCTGTTACTTGCGCTTCAGCAAGCAGCTTGTCAACCACCTGTTGTTCTAAGGCTGCGCCTTCTACTTGACGTAGCATTTCAGGGTTAGTTTTATAGTAATCAACGACTTTTTGTGGGTCTTGGTAAGACTGAGCCATTTCATTAAGCAGGTCATCAACGATAGCTGGGTCTGCTTTAATTTCATTGACTTTAATTACTTCACCCACAAGCAAACCTAAAACAACATTATTCTTGGCTTGGTCTTTAAAAAGATCGCCAGGAATTTGGCTAATATCAAAATCTTCGCCAAGGTTGTATTGCTGAGCAGCTTGACGACGTAGGTTATCTACTTCGCTTTGAATTAACGCAGTTGGCACTTCAATTGGGTTAGCTTTCATTAAAGCTTCAAAAACAGCCTGCTTAGTCGCATTGCGTGTTGCTTGCTTTAGCTGGGCATTCATGTTTTTACGCACTTCTTTACGGAAAGCTTCTTCGCCGCCTTCACTTACACCAAACTGGGTAAAAAACTCTTCGTTTAGCTCAGGCAACTGCTGGGCTTTAACTGCATTAACCTTGCACTTAAAGGTTGCAGCCTTACCAGCAAGATTAGCCGCTTGGTAATCTTCTGGGAAGCTTACTTCAACGTCTTTGGCTTCGCCTGCTTTAGTGCCGACTAGCTGGTCTTCAAAACCTGGAATGAAAGAACTAGAACCAAGTACTAGGTCGTAACTTTCACCTTTACCGCCATCAAAAGCTTCGCCTTCAATAAAGCCTTCAAAGTCGATGTTTACTTGGTCACCAGTTTCAGCTGTTTTTTCAACATCAGCCCATTCAGCGCGTTGCTTAAGCAAATCGGCAATTAGGTCTTCTAGGTCTTGGTCACTAATTTCTGACACAGGACGTTCAACAGTTTCACCCGCTAGGCTTTTCAGTTCTATTTCTGGGTAAACTTCAAAGGTTGCGGTGAATTGGAACGGCTTACCGGCTTCGTTAACTTCACCTGGCTCAATTTCTGGCGTGCCAGCAGGGTTAAGTTTTTCTTGGGTAACGGCTTCAATAAAGTGGTTACGCATAAGTTCCGACAAAACGTCTTGACGAACGCCTTCACCAAAACGGCGTTTAACAACACTCATTGGAACCTTACCAGGACGGTAGCCGTCTACCTTGGCTTTACGTGCAGTGTCTTTTAGGCGTGCTTCAACAGCGGTATCTACCTTCTCTGCTGGTACTTGAATAGTTACTCGACGCTCCAGCGCGGAAGTCGTTTCTACGGAAACTTGCATGGACAATCCTCGTTAAACACTTATTGGTTTTATCTAAATTTTGGTTTTATTTAAATTAATTTTATCTAAGTAAAAATTTGCAAAGGGGGATTTTAAGAGTTACTGCCGCTTGCAGCAAGCCTTAAAGCAAAAAAGGCATCCTTTACGGATGCCTTTCTTTAAAATCTGGGGTGAACGATGGGGCTCGAACCCACGACCGCCGGAGTCACAATCCGGAGCTCTACCAACTGAGCTACGCTCACCATCAAAACTGGTAACTATATAGCAACCTATACCACTACTAGAGCGCATTGGCGCGCCCAGCAGGAATCGAACCTGCAACCTACGCCTTAGAAGGGCGTTGCTCTATCCGATTGAGCTATAGGCGCATTTGGTGATTATGCCTGCAGTAGATGTTTAAAATAAGTGGTCGGGGTAGAGGGATTCGAACCCCCGACATCCTGCTCCCAAAGCAGGCGCGCTACCAGACTGCGCTATACCCCGACTTATTTCTACTACTTGCACTGAGCTGGCTTTTTCTGGGCTTGCTTTGAATTGCCTCTCAATGTGGAGCGTATTATAGGGCAATATTTCTGTACGTCAAGTACTTTTTTAAAAGTATTTTAAGTAAGTGGGAAAGTGAGCATTCCTCTTAGTGCTAAGTCATGCGACAATAAAGCATCTACCGTTGTTATGGAACCCAAATTAGCATGAGCGCCCAATTAATAGATGGCAAGCAGATTGCCTTAAACCTACGCGAAACCATTGCCACAAAAATTAACCAGCATTTAACTGCAGGGCAGCGTAACCCAGCATTAGCCGTTATTCTAGTAGGGGCAGACCCAGCCTCAGAAGTTTACGTGCGTAACAAACACTTAGCTTGTGAAAAAGCAGCCATCATTTCACACTCTTACAGCCTAGATGCCAATACAAGCCAGCAAGATTTAGAAGCTTTAATAGATAAGTTAAATGAAGCCAAAGATATCGATGGTATTTTATTGCAGCTGCCTTTGCCTAAACACCTTGATGCTAACCCTTTATTAGAACGTATTCGCCCTGAAAAAGACGTGGATGGCTTTCACCCTTATAACCTAGGCCGTTTAGCGCAGCGCCAGCCTTTACTTCGTCCCTGCACACCAAAAGGCATTATGACCTTGCTACAAGGCTTAAACCTAAACCTTAAAGGTTTAAAAGCAACCGTTGTAGGTGCCTCTAATATTGTTGGCCGCCCTATGGCTTTAGAGCTTTTGCTGGCTGGCTGCACAGTCACTGTTACTCACCGTTTCACTAAAGATTTAGCTGCTGAAGTTGCCCAAGCCGATATTTTAGTGGTTGGAGTGGGTATTCCTAGTTTAGTTAAAGGTGAATGGATAAAGCCTGGTGCAATTGTTATTGACGTGGGCATTAACCGCCTTGAAGATGGGTCTTTAGTAGGCGATATAGAATTTGTTGCTGCCAATGAACGTGCAGCCTGGATAACCCCTGTACCAGGTGGTGTTGGCCCAATGACAGTAGCCACCTTGTTAGAAAACACTCTACAAGCTTATGAGCGTAATTTAAGCTTAAACTAGGAATACTTATGACTGAAGTAACCGCTAAACGTATTCTGCTTGTCGACGATAGCCGTGTGGCGCGCTTAACACTGCAACACATAATTAAGCTAACCGATACCAAAGTTGAAATTACCCAAGCAGCTAATGGCGATGAGGCCTTAGCTGTTTTTCAGCAGGGTGCCTTTGACCTTGCCTTGCTAGATTTTAATATGCCCGGCATTGACGGTTTAGAATTAGCTCGCTTAATTCGTGAGCAAGATACTGACATTCATCTAGTATTAGTTACCGCCAATATTCAAAACGCTATAGTGCTTCGCGCACAAAGTATGGGTGTCGAATTTCTTGGTAAACCTGTTGATCCTGAACAACTAGCCAGCCTACTTAAGAGGTAAATAATGTTGAACCCTCTTAATCAAGACCAGCAAGACACCATTGTTGAACTTATGAATATTGGTGTGGGGCGTGCCGCCGCTGCTTTATCTAAACTGGTACAAGATGAAGTTTTGCTTTCAGTACCAAAAGTTGATTTTGTAGACATTGAAACAGCAGAATCGCGCTTCACTGAATTGCTGCCGGTTGCTTTAGCCGGTGTTACCCAAGCTTTTGATGGCTTTATTAGTGGCAAAGCAGCATTAATTTTTCCTGAAGAACGCAGCCTAGAGTTAGTGCGTATTGTGGTGGGGCATGAACTAACGGCCAGTGAGATTTCTGAACTAGAACAAGATACCCTAGCAGAACTTGGCAATATTTTACTAAATTCTTGCCTAGCAACCTTAGCAAACATTTTACACCGTGAAATTCACACCTCTTTGCCTGAAGCCTATAATGGTAATCGCCACACTATGCTAAACCTGCTATGTGAGCAGGAAGATTCAATGATTATGCTAGTACAGGTTGATTTTTCTTTACTTCAGCATGAACTGCAAGGCTATTTAGCCTTCATTATTGATCTACAAACAGCTAGCAACTTTTATAGCGCCTTAGATGAATACCTAAATAATTTATTAGGTTAAACAGCTAGCTAAACAGGGTAATTTTATAGAGATGCCACAGCAGCAAGATTTTAAAAACATAATTAACCTGTTAGAAACGGGGTTAGTAATTGTTAACTCAACTCGAAAAATTTTATTCTGGAACCCTTGTGTTGCTCGCATTACAGGTATTAGTGAGGCTGTGGCTTTAGGTTATAGGCTCGACGATATTTTTAAAGAACCTATTGACGCCGCGCTAGTTGAAGCCTTAGAACAAGCCAGCAATATAAATTTATCGCGCCGCTTATCACATCAGCTCCACCCAGCTCTCTTGCCTTTATACCAGTTAAGCAATGGCCAACCATTACACCATTCAATACTTGTTCAACCACTAGTTTACCAAGAGCAATCTGCCTGCTTATTACAAATTTCCGACGTTAGTAATACCGTTAAGCGTGAACAGCACTTACGCGCGGCTATGGAACAAGTGCGCCACCTAGCTCACCACGACCCACTAACCGGTTTAGCTAATCGTGCTTTATTAACTATCGAACTACAAAAAGCCTGCGATCTTGCCACTAAAAACCAGCAACCTTTTGCTTTGTTATTCATTGATTTAGATGGCTTTAAGTCTATTAATGACCGCCACGGGCATGATGCGGGTGATTTTTTACTCAAAACTTTAGCAAAACGCTTAGATGAAGCTTTAAAAAATGCTAGCGAAAGCTTGGGGCTAGCCACTCGCTTAGGCGGTGATGAAATGGTTGCTCTACTACCTAAGGTTAAGAGTGGCAACCAAGCCCTTGAATTTGCTAATCAACTATGTAAGGTGTTAGCCGAGCCTGTTGATTGGCAAAACCAGCCAATGCAAGTGGGTGCCAGTATTGGTGTGGCTTTGTGGCCACAGCAAGGCATTACGCCTAAAGCCTTAATGAAAAGTGCAGACAACGCCATGTATCTGGCTAAGGCTCGTGGTAAAGGCCAAGCTATGCGCGCTTTAAACACTTAATAGTTAAAATATTCAATAATTTTTTATTACAATAACTCTTTGTTAATTAAA
Source organism: Pseudomonadaceae bacterium (assembly GCA_012727935.1). Classification (GTDB taxonomy): domain Bacteria; phylum Pseudomonadota; class Gammaproteobacteria; order Pseudomonadales; family Halomonadaceae; genus Marinospirillum. Next base: position 7,135 of record JAAYGA010000013.1, read on the forward strand.
GGTAATAACCATGTTTGGACAAGTAGAACTTCTGCCTGCTGACCCTATTCTTGGCTTGATTGAAGCATTTAATCAGGATACTAACCCATTAAAAATTGATTTAGGGGTGGGTGTTTATAAAGATGCTTTAGGCAACACACCCATTTTAAAATCGGTACGTGAAGCAGAAGCTTTACTGCTAACCCGTGAAACCACTAAAAAGTACATTGGCTCACACGGTGATCCTTTATTTGCCAAACACATTTTACCTTTAGTGTTTGGTGAAGCTTCTAGTGTGCTTGCTGAACAGCGCGCCACCCTAACCCAAGCCCCAGGCGGCACGGGCGCACTGCGTTTAGCTGCCGATTTTTTACGCCGTAACGCACCTGAAAAAACCGTGTGGATTTCTAACCCTACTTGGCCGAATCACTACGCTATTTTTGATTCAGTCGGCATTAAACACGCCAACTATGCCTACGTAGACAGCGAAACCAACCGTTTAGATTTCCCAGCGATGTTGGCTGATTTAAAGCAGATTCCACAGGGCGATGTGGTGCTATTGCACGCCTGCTGCCACAACCCCACAGGGTTTGATCTTTCTACTGCCCAGTGGCAAGAAGTATTGGCTATTTTACAAGAGCGTGAGCTACTGCCATTAATTGACTTTGCTTACCAAGGTTTTGGTGAAGGGTTAGATAAAGACGCGGCGGCAGTGCGTTTATTGTCTGAACAACTGCCTGAAGTGATGATTACCGCTTCTTGCTCAAAAAACTTTGGCTTATACCGTGAGCGCATTGGCTCTTTTATTGGCGTTGCTAAAAATACCGATGACATGGAAAAACTACGCAGCCAAATGGCCAGCGTTGCCCGTGCTAACTATTCCAACCCACCGGCTCATGGCAGTGCGATTGTTGGCACTATTTTAGCCAGCACCGAACTTAACACCCTGTGGCGCAGTGAAGTCGATGACATGCGTAACCGCATTAATACACTACGCCAGCAGTTTGTAACCGCTCTAACACCTTATGGCCTTGCAGAAAAATTTGCTTGCGTTGCAGAGCAACAGGGCATGTTCTCTTACTCTGGCCTTAAGCCTCATGAAGTGGCTCAGCTACAAAAAGAGTTTGGTATTTATATGGTTAAAACAGGCCGCATGAACATTGCCGGTTATAACGAACAAAACCTTCCCTACTTGTGCCAAGCCATTGCCAGTGTCTGTGGTAAAAAATAAAGTTAGAGTCATTTATGCCGGTGGCACCATCGGCATGCTGCTAGGTGAAAAAGGACTTGAACCTAGCGGTAACTTTGCCTCTCGCCTATTGCCCCTACTAAGTGAACCTTGGCTTGCCCACCTTAATTGTGAACTTAGCTTTTGTGAGCTTAGCCCACCGTTAGATTCTTCTGCCATGAATGCTAGCCATTGGTTTAGTTTGGCAGCACAAATTTTAGAAGAACAAAGTAACTACGATGCCTTTATTTTACTGCAAGGCACAGACACCCTCGCTTGGACAGCAGCAGCCCTCTATTGTTTATTAGCTAATCAGCTTAGCAAACCCTTGTTACTTACTGCCTCACAATTGCCTTTAGGCAGCCCAAACAGCGATGCTTTAGCCAATATTCAATTTACCTTAAAACAAGCAACCCAGCTTAAAACGGGCATTTTTATTGCATTCAATGGCCAGCTATTACCACCCCAAGCCACACGCAAGTTTCATAGCGAAGCTTTTAAGGCATTTAGTGCTGTAACTTTGACTAATAACAGTGCAAAAAACTTTAGTTCAGGCTTCTTAACAGTTAAAGAGCTGCGCCAGCTAGCCACCCATTTCAAACCTAACTTATTACGCCTACCACTAATTCCTAGTTTAAATGACGCTTGGTTAAGCCGGCAGCTTGAAGGTTTAGATGGCTTAATATTAGAAGGCTTGGGCAGCGGTAATGCACCACCCCTATCTTTAACATTTCAACGCTTAGCAGAACTTGGCCAAACAAAAAACTTACCGGTGGGTTTAACTAGCCAATGTTGGCAAGGGGGCGTTAATCAAAATTATGCTGCATCCAATGCTTTGCAACAGGCAGGTGTGGTGGCATTAGGCAAGATGACGCCTGAATACGCTGAAGTGCGCTTAGTTTATTTACTGGCATTGCAAAAACTGAATAAAATTGCGCTAGCCGATGTGTTTGCTTACTGGCTAGACCCTTGTTTTTAGCTAGACCCTATTACTAGCTAGATTCCACTGCTGGCTAAAATTCTTAGCAGCTTTGCCAAGTTCTTCTAAATTAATCAAATTACAAAAAAAATTGCGATAGATACCACATCTAAGGCATAGCCTGCTATTTTAAGTGGCCTACAATGCTTACTAATTAAAGAACAAAATAAAAATAAAATAAAATAACATTTAAGTAGCGGAGAAGACCCATGAAAAAAATTGGCGATAGAATAAAAAGCCTAAGACGCATACAGCATTTAACTCAGCAGCAACTCGCCGCACTGCTTGGGATAGATCAAGGCGCTATATCACGCTGGGAACGTGGCCACATTAACCCTTCGGCTCGTTACCGCCAACAGCTTGAACAAGCGTTGGATGCACCTTTAATGGAAAGGGATCAACCGCTATTAGAAAGTGTTAACCGTGATTTACACTTCTCGTTATTGCTTGATACCAACCTTTTTGTTTTAGCTGCTTCAGAAATAACCGTGGCGGTTAACGGTTGCCGTAGCCGCGCTGAACTGATTGGTCATTGCTACACGCCTTTGTTAGATAAAAGCTGGCAAAGGCTTTATTTATGGTTACAAGAATTAGGAACTTTTCAAGAAGGTGTCGATTGGATAAACATGACCATGCCCACACCAACACTTCATTCAGGTTACCGTTGGATAGAAAGCTTGTGGATTCCCTTTAAACTAGACAGCGGCGAATTGGCCTATCGCATTTCTTGCCGTTTACTAGATAACGTCCCCAATGAAAGCTTAGCGCGTGCCACTTTAGAAGTGAATAATAAGCAATACGAGCTTTTAATACCCATTCAAGAACATCAAGTTCAGCTACAGCAGCAACCAAGCTTAAAACCTACAAGGGCTTGGTCACATGCCGTTTAGTTTAAGCTAAAGCGTTAGTGTTCCCGGGTTGAATGGAACTCAATATCCGGGTAACGCTCTTGGGTTAGCTGTAAATTAACACGCGTTGGTGCTAAATAAGTTAATAAACCAGCACCATCTAAGCTTAAATTCTCTTCTGCTTTTAAACGGAACTCGGCTAGCTTCTTAGCATCCTTACTTTCTGCCCAGCGTGCCGTTTGAACACTCACCGGCTCATACATGCAGTCCACTTTATATTCATCGTGCAAGCGATACATAACCACTTCAAATTGCAGCTGACCCACAGCACCCAAAATTAAGTCATTATTTTTAAATGGCATAAACAACTGCACAGCACCTTCTTCTGAAAGCTGCTGTAAACCTTTTTGTAGCTGCTTCATTTTTAATGGGTCTTTAGGGCGTACACGCTGGAACAGCTCAGGAGCAAAGTGAGGAATGCCGACAAACTTCAGGTTTTCACCTTCCGTAAAAGTGTCACCAATTTGAATGGTGCCGTGGTTATGCAAACCAATGATATCGCCCGACCAAGCTTCTTCTAATAGTTCACGGTCGCCTGCCATAAAGTTTACCGCATCGGCGATGCGTACATCTTTACCTGTACGGCAATGGCGCATTTTTAAGCCACGGGTATATTTACCCGAACACACCCGCATAAAAGCAATACGGTCACGGTGTTTAGGGCCCATATTGGCCTGAATTTTAAACACAAAACCGCTGAACTTTTCTTCGGTGGCGGCAACTTCACGGGTTTCTGTCGCCCTTGGACGAGGTGAAGGTGCCCATTTAACAAAGTCGCTCAGCATTTGCTTTACACCAAAGTTGGCTAAGGCGGTTCCAAAATAAACGGGGGTAAGCTTGCCTGCTAAATAGGCTTCTTCGTCCCATTCATGGGTTGCACCTTTAACCAGCTCCAGCTCTTCAACCAGCTCTTCGTATTCATCGCCTAAAAAATCACGCGCGGCTTGGGAAGCTAAGCCTTGAATGGTTTCAAAATCATAAAGGGCATGACCATGACCAGTTGCAAACACTAAAATTTCGTCGGTATACAGGTTGTAAATGCCTTTAAACCATTGCCCTGAACCGATAGGCCAATAAATAGGGGCAGCTTTAATTTTAAGTACTTCTTCTATTTCATCTAAAAGCTCAATAGGGTCACGAATATCGCGGTCTAGCTTATTAACAAAAGAGAAGATAGGCGTGGCACGCAGTCGGCAAACATCCATTAGCTTAATGGTGCGCTCTTCAACACCCTTAGCGCCATCAACAATCATTAGCGCAGAATCCACAGCCGTTAAAGTGCGGTAAGTATCTTCAGAGAAGTCTTCATGCCCTGGGGTATCTAACAGGTTAACGGTACGTTCATTAAAAGGGAACTGCATCACCGAGGAGGTAATTGAAATGCCTCGCTCTTGCTCCATGGTCATCCAGTCAGAGGTGGCATGCTTATCGGCTTTTTTACCTTTCACTATGCCAGCGGTTTGAATAAGCTTACCCAATAAAATAAGCTTTTCAGTAATGGTGGTTTTACCCGCATCGGGGTGAGAGATAATCGCAAAAGTTCGGCGACTTTCTATTTCTTGAAGAAAATTCTGGTCTGTCATTAACAATTCTTTCCCGTGAGGGTGGTAGGTTTGGGCGCTATTTTCGCTGATATTCGCTTTTTTAACAATCATTGGCTTTTAACCAATAATAATTAGCCTTAACCAACCCAAGCGCCCAAAAAACTACCTAAGCATTGTCTTCTCTTAATGCTTCACTTAGCTGATCTACAACCAACGACCAATCACCGTCTGAACAAAGCAATTCTTTCAATAACTGGCGCTGAGATTCAGTCCAAATGTCGGCCTCTAACACACTCACTTCTGGGGCTAGGTTATGTTCACCAATAAAACGTGCAATGCCTTCTTCTGTTGCGTCTAAGCCAAGCTGCAAGAACAAATTTGTCATACGTGCTGTTACTTTAGCCATAAGGTGGCTCCTTAATTTAAAAGTAATAACTTAATTTAAAAGGTAACGACTGAGTTTAAGCCACTCACCAACAGCATAGCCCTAAAACGCCCAGCTTAGCTAGCAGGCTAGGCAGGCATAAAAAAAATATTTCTTATAACCATATAGCAATTTATTCTTTTAGCCTTAATAGAAGGTGTGCCAAGATTACACCCTTATTTTTCAAGCATTTATTTTTGGAGCCTTTGTTATGCTGCGTATTTTAACCAGTTTAGCGTTACTCGTTGGCTTAATCTTGAGTAGCGTACAAGCAGCTACTTATCAACCTTTGTTGGAAGCTCAGCAGTTAAGCACTGCACTTAAAGCGAATCCAGCTTTGCAAATTATAGATATCCGCAGCCCTGCTGATTACACTGCTGGACATATTCCGGGCGCAGTTTCAGCACCTTATGGCCAATGGCGTGGTTCGGCTAATAATCCGGGTCAGTTAGCAGATAAAGCCCATTTTGAACAGCTAGTGCAACGACTAGGCTTAACCGACCAACAGCCCATTGTGGTTTATTCAAGTGGTGCCAATGAAACTGATTTTGGTGCGGCGGCAAGGGTGTATTGGACGTTAAAATACCTAGGCTTAACCGATTTAACGCTTTTAAATGGTGGCTTTAAGCAATGGCAGCAAGCACTGCAACCCATTGAAACCACCACTAGCCAGTTAGAAAAAAGCCAGTATGCAGTGCAAGTTAATAACCGCTTAGCCATTGATAAAAATGAATTATTAGCCAAAATTACCCAGCAAGATAACAATTATCAGCTATTAGATTCACGCCCACCGGCTTTTTTCCAAGGCAAGATGAAAGCCCCTATGGCAACGACAGGCGGCACTATCGCCACGGCACAAAACATTCCTTTTCAGCAGTGGTTTAATGGCTATGACACCCGCATTCGTTCAACCCATGAAATTCAGCAGCTAGTGAAAGAGCAAGGCCTAGACCTTGCAGTTGAAACCGTCTCTTTTTGTAATACTGGTCACTGGGCAGCAACCAACTGGTTTGTTTTATCTGAAGTGGCAGGCTTGCCTAATGTGCGCCTTTACCCTGCTTCTTTAGCCGAGTGGACTCAATCCAAAGTGGCTTTACCAATGGACAACACGCCAAGCCGTTGGGAACAAATACAGGCTAAATTTGCTAAGTTAGTGAGTGAATAACATGAATAATCGTCTAGCCTTAACCCTTGTTTTTATCGTCTTTACTGCCTTTTTATTTTGGTTTGTTTCCATTCGCCAAAGCCTACTTTTTATTGTGGGTATTGGCTTAGGTGGGGTGCTGGCTGGTGCACGTTTTGGCTTTACTACTGGCTGGCGTAATTTAATTGAAAAGCGTGATGCCAGCGGCGTGTTTGCCCAGTTGTTACTCTTGGCCATTGCTGCCGGTATTTCTTTGCCTTTACTGGCTTATTTTCCGACCGAACTCAGCGCGGCACTCGGGCCACCAAGCATTAGCCTACTTATTGGTGCTTTAGTGTTTGGTGCAGCAATGCAAATTGCAGACGGTTGTGGTTCAGGTACTTTATATAAAGCCGGCTTGGGCATTCCATTAAACATGGCTATCTTGCCTGTTTTTGCGCTAGGCAGCTTCTTGGGTTCAGTGCATTTAAACTGGTGGTTAAACTTAGGCAGCATTAAACCGGTTAGTTTAGTGCAAGAAGTGGGGTTAAGTGGCGCATTGGGGCTAACTTATTTAGGTTTAATTGCACTTGGATTAGCCGCTTGGTTTTGGTCAAGAACAAGCGGTGGTTCACGCATTTTATTTAACAAAACGTTAATTATTGGTGCGCTGCTAATTGCCTTGTTAGCCGTATTAAACTTTGTGATTGCTGGCCAGCCTTGGGGCGTGGTGTATGGTTTTGGTTTGTGGGCAGCAAAGATTGCTACTGTGGGTAATCTGTTTGATCCAACCACCAATGCGTTTTGGAGCCAACCCGTTAATGCCACCGCTTTACAGCAGTCGGTATTTTTAGACCTAACCTCCATTACCAATATTGGTATTTTAGCCGGTGCTTTATGGATTTTCTCACGCAATAAAAGCGGTAAGGCAGATAAGTTAAATACGCAACAATGGGTGGTCGGTATTATTGCTGGTTTCTTGCTAGGTTATAGCTCGCGCCTAGCCTTTGGTTGCAATGTGGGCGCTATGGTTAGTGGCATTTCTACCGGCAGCCTACATGGCTGGATTTGGGTAGTAATGGCCTTTGCAGGTTCGCTGGTTGGCGTGCGTATTCGCCGCTATTTTAATTATTGATACTGACTTTTTAAGACAAAATTTAAACAAGAGTTACGCATTATGAATAAATTAACCAGTGTAAGAGTGGTGGTGTTTTGGGCTTTTTTAGTGGGGTTTTTTATTTGGGATTGGCACACTGCCCAGCCAGTTAACCTGCATTTAGAAGCGCCCATTATTGCCATCGGTTCAGGGCAAGCACCTTCGGGTGGGCATTGCGCTACTTTTTAGCCTTAAAAATTTAACCTTTAATCACCCAGCCTAGCCCTAAAAGCTAGGCTTTTTTATTTTTACCCTGCAATCCATCTGTTTTTACATTAGCATTCACTTAATACATGCAA
>JAAYGA010000103.1 GCA_012727935.1 Pseudomonadaceae bacterium
TAGTTACAGCAGGCGTACCAACACGCAAACCTGAAGTAACAAAGGGGCTTTGTGGGTCTTTAGGCACTGCGTTCTTGTTTACGGTAATGTTGGCTAAACCTAAAGCGGCATCAGCATCTTTACCAGTTAAACCTTTACTAATTAGGCTAATCAGAATCAAGTGGTCTTCGGTGCCGTTAGAAACCACATCGTAGCCACGGTCCATAACCACTTTGGCCATCGCCTGAGCATTTTTAACCACTTGGGCTTGGTAAGTTTTAAATTCTGGCAACATCGCTTCTTTAAAGCACACTGCTTTAGCAGCAATAACGTGCATTAAAGGACCACCCTGACCGCCTGGGAAAACTGCCGAGTTCAGCTTCTTATAAATAGCTTCGTCGCCACAGGCAGAAAGAATCAAACCACCACGCGGGCCACGCAAAGTTTTGTGGGTAGTCGTAGTTACTACGTGGGCATGTTGCATTGGGTTAGGGTAAACGCCTGCGGCAACTAGGCCAGCAACGTGAGCCATATCAATGAACAGGTAAGCACCAATTTTGTCGGCGATTTCACGGAACTTAGCCCAATCAATGATTTTTGAATAAGCAGAGAAGCCGGCAATAATCATGGCAGGTTTGTGTTCTAGGGCTAAACGCTCAACTTCGTCATAGTCAATTTCGCCCGTTTCAGGGTTAAGACCGTACTGAATGGCATTGTAAAGCTTGCCAGAAAAACTAGGCTTAGCACCGTGGGTTAGGTGACCGCCTTCTGCTAGGCTCATGCCTAAAATGGTCGCACCGGGTTCAACTAAAGCTAAAAACACAGCCGCGTTAGCTTGTGAACCTGAGTGGGGCTGAACGTTGGCATAAGTAGCGCCAAACAGTTCGCAAGCGCGGTCAATAGCCAGTTGTTCAATAATATCAACGTGCTCACAACCGCCATAATAACGCTTACTAGGGTAGCCTTCGGCGTACTTATTGGTTAGCTGAGAACCCTGCGCTTCCATCACCGCTGGGCTGGCATAGTTTTCAGAAGCGATCAGTTCAATGTGGTCTTCCTGACGCTGGTCTTCGGCCTGCATTGCAGCCCAAATATCAGCATCAAATTCAGCAAGTTTGGTTTTACGGCTAAACATGGTCACCCCGGCAAGTGAGAGGGAATAAAAGAAAATAAAACAAAATTTAAGTTACCTATTCTACCTTAGTAAACAAATCTCTTCACATGAAAAAATTAACTGCCCATAAGGAGTTTTATTCAGGCTAGCTTTCCCTGCCTGCTACTTCTATTATAACGAAACAATTTTAAAGCATTCCAACAAGTTAAGGAGTCGTTCCTCGGCTATGGCACAATACGTTTACAGCATGCATCGGGTCGGTAAAATTGTTCCCCCCAAGCGTGAAATTCTAAAAAACATCTCTTTATCTTTTTTCCCCGGCGCTAAAATTGGCGTATTGGGCTTAAACGGCTCAGGTAAATCGACCCTTTTACGCATTATGGCAGGCGTAGATACAGAAATTAACGGTGAAGCTCGCCCCATGCCGGGCATTAATATTGGCTACCTTCCACAAGAACCTGAGCTAGACGCAACTAAAACAGTACGTGAAATTGTTGAAGAATCCTTAGCCGTGGTTAAAGAGGCGCAAGATAAACTTGAAGCCGTTTATGCCGCCTATGCAGAAGCAGACGCTGATTTTGACGCTTTGGCTGCTGAACAAGGCCGCTTAGAAAACATTATTCAAGCCGCCGATGCACACAACCTTGAACGCAAATTAGAAGTTGCCTCTGAAGCACTACGCTTGCCTGAATGGGATGCTGTGGTTGGTAATTTGTCGGGTGGTGAAAAGCGCCGTGTGGCACTTTGCCGTTTGCTTTTAGCTAACCCAGACATGCTGCTTTTAGATGAGCCAACTAACCACTTAGACGCAGAATCAGTGGCTTGGCTGGAACGCTTTTTGCACGATTACCCAGGCACAGTGGTCGCCATTACGCACGACCGTTATTTCCTAGATAACGTTGCAGGCTGGATATTAGAGCTTGACCGTGGCATGGGCATTCCTTTTGAAGGCAACTACTCTGGCTGGCTAGAAGCTAAAAACACCCGTTTAGAACAAGAATCTAAGCAAGAAAGCTCGCACCAAAAAGCCGTTCAACAAGAGTTAGAATGGGTACGTCAAGGTGCTAAGGGCCGCCAATCTAAATCTAAGGCACGTTTAAAGCAGTTTGAAGAACTTTCAAGCCAAGAGTTTCAAAAACGCAATGAAACTAACGAAATTTATATTCCACCTGGCCCACGTTTAGGTGAAAAAGTTATCGAGTTTCATCAAGTTAGCAAAAGCTTTGGCGATAAGTTGCTGTTTGAAAATCTTGACTTTGTTATACCCAAAGGCGCTATTGTAGGTGTTGTGGGTGGTAACGGTGCCGGTAAATCAACGCTTTTCAAACTGATTAGCGGTAAAGAACAGCCCGATACAGGCGAAGTGGTTATTGGTGAAACGGTACAAATGGCTACGGTTGACCAATCACGCGAAGGTTTGGAAGACCATAAAACGGTTTGGGAAGCAGTTTCAGGTGGGTCTGATATATTAAAAGTTGGCACAGTAGAAACCCCTTCACGCGCTTACGTTGGCCGCTTTAACTTTAAAGGCAACGACCAGCAAAAACGGGTGGGTGATTTATCGGGTGGTGAAAGAGGCCGTTTACACTTGGCCTTAACACTAAAACAAGGCGCTAACGTTTTATTATTAGACGAACCTTCTAACGACCTAGACATTGAAACGCTACGTGCTTTAGAAGAAGCATTGCTCGCTTTCCCCGGTTGTGCTTTAGTTATTTCACACGACCGTTGGTTCTTAGACCGCATAGCAACACACATTATGGCTTTTGAAGGCGATTCAAAAGTAGTATTCTTTGAAGGTAACTACCAAGAATATGAAGCGGACCATAAAAAGCGTGTAGGTAACGACACACCTAAGCGCATGAAATATAAGCGTATTAATGCTTAAAAATATTTAAACCTGCACAAGGAAGTTGCAGGTAATAACTTGCTACTGTTAAGTGGATTAGCATAAATAAACAGCGATTATTAATAATTGCGTAATCATAACTTAGAGCGTAAAGGCAAAGGATGCAGGTTTTTCGAGTTTACCATCATAAAATTAAAGGCTACCAAGCTGTGCCTATGGGTTTCAGCGTTAGTGCCTTTATTACTAGTTTCCTCTGGGCTGCATCTAATAGCTTATGGGGCAAAGCTTTTTTACTTTTTTTTGGTCTGGGGTTAATGGCCGGCGGTGTTGCAGCAGGAGTTATATTTAAATTTCCGATGCTATCACTCAGTGCTTTGGCAGGTTTTGCAGTTTTACCTTTATGGGCAGGAATGCAAGGCCAACAATGGATTTGTGATAAGTTAACTAGCCAAGGTTATTCGCTTGCTAAACGCATTACCGCAGACAATGCTAACAATGCCATAGCAGCAGCTAAGCGAGATGAAGGGCGAGACCGGCCTACTGCTGCCACTCAAAAAGATTCCTCATCACGTCCGGTAGCCACTTTTGGTAAAGATTTTCGTGATATTCGTGACAATGCCGCAGCTAACTCTAACCAGCCACCACCGCAAGAGTTTAATGCTCAGCCTTGGAAGCGCCGCTAGCTAAAACGAATAATTAAAGCCTTAAACTAAATTTGGCTGGCCTAAAATACCGTTATAAATCCTTATTGGTTGGAACAAATTTTTATGAGTAATTCCCCGTATAGTATTGATATAACACTTGAAA
>JAAYGA010000104.1 GCA_012727935.1 Pseudomonadaceae bacterium
ATGTTAATTTTTTTATTTATTTATAGTTTTAAGCTACGGATAAAGGCTGCAGGCTGGTTTTGTCCTTTGCCTACTAGCTCTAATAATAAGCGTTTAAGCTGTCCTGAGTTGCTTAGGTTACGGCCAAAATGGTAGAGGCAATGAGTGGCTGTTTTTAAATTTAAACCTTGATTAAAAGCTGCAACGCCAGTTAACAGAGTACGCAGCAACAGGTAGCGAGTAGTAATGTTTAACCAGCCGTCGGCCAGCCTAATGTTATTGATAGGAAAAAGAGATTGAAGCAGCCAGTTAACAACAATATTTTCAAAAGCGTGAGGGTATTCTTGTTCAAAGGGCGTTAGCCATTGCGAACGTAAGGCTTGAAGTTTATCTACTGTTTCATAATTAAGGTCTTCACTACGTGTAGCCCCTAAGCTAAGCAGCGTTTTAGCTAAGATTAGAGAGAACTCATTTTTTTGTTTTTTCTCAGTCATTAAGTCTTGCAAAATAACCAAATCTAGCCCGCTAGGTTCTGCATTGTTGAGTTGGTTGGCTTGGTTGTTGAAATAGCCGTCATCTATTAATGTGTAAAAATTTTGCAAAAGTGCTTTCATGCTTTGTTTTGAGTTGTCTGCTTCAGAAGGGTTCGCTTCAGAACTGTCTGGCTCTGAATTAAGCTGTTGCAAGAGCGTATCGGCACGAGGAATAAGCAGACTACAAACAAATAACCGCATTTCAAAGCTAAGTTTACGGTGTTGTAAAATGCTAATTAACCCTTGTAAAAGGTGGTAACGTTCTTGGTATTGGGTGTTGAATTCAGTTTCATTCTGAAAAATCATTCTATCCCATACATTCACTTCACCAAATTCAAGCTGTAGGGCGACTGGATCGGTAATTAAAACCTTTGCTATTTCTGGGCAAGATTCAGACATGCTAATAAGTTGATCGCTGCCTAGTGCGTTGTAAATGCGCGGATAAATTGCACAGGTAGCACTTAAAGCTTTTTCACCAAATTCTTTTTGAATTTTACACAGGCCGTTGGCTAATTGCAGACTGCAGCCACCCGTTACTGGCTTGTGTTTAAATGTTGCCGGATTCGCGTCTTTGGTTTGTCGGCTATTATTCACTTGCATGTGTGGCATAACAAGGGCATTTAGCTTTAAGTCTTTTTGGTAGAGCTCATAGGTTTTTGTATCAATATTTATCGTCCAATTCTCTTGGCAACAGTCTTCTGGGCATTTGGGGCCGGTACACATAAATTCACGGGCATATTTGGGTGCAAGAAGTTCTTTTTTCATAGGCTTTATGTAAATCCTGTTCTTTGTGGCTAGTAGGTTATGTAGGGTCTTAGTTTTTTTCAGGCAAACAAAAAGAAACGGTGGAAAGACCTGCACACCAGAGAAAACGCATGAAGAGGCTCATGTTGCAAGTGCTCTAGCCAGATAGTTTTCCATCGTGGCAGCATTCTTTTGTTTGCGCTTAATCCCACTTTTAAAGCTAGTTTCAGTGAGTTTGTGCCTAACCTTCCAAGTTTGGTGAATGTCTTTAATAACAGAAAGGTATTTCATAAGAGAAGCCGTTTTCATGTATTTTCCCTGAAGTACTTTCCTGAGAGTTTGGGGTGTTTATTAGGGCTTGAGCTTAAGCCTAAGAATATCGGCATACTGACAAAAAGCTTGATGCCACTAAGGGTTAAGTAGAAGATGTTAGCAGGTAGGGGGGAAGGGTAAAAGCTCACCTTTTTAACACGGGTTAGCTTATTTTCTATTTTAAGTCGAAACCCCCGTACTTCAGGTCGTGGGTGAAAGACTTACGACCTCTGAAGAATACTAAGGACTTACAAAGTAGCAACGTAACATTGCTGTTGTTCGGTTTGTTTTAGCTTTCAAAACCCACGAATGCTTGTGCCATTAAGTGATCCTTTTATTAGAATAACCGGTTCTTGTTTATGCTTGCGCCGCACTGGGTCAATTCTTAGCACTAGGTTATCCCAATCCTTCGCTGCCCAAATTAAATGGTTCACTGCCTCGACATCGGAATGGTGCATACTTTCTATTTTTATAGCATTTAGCCTACCCATAGGGGTTTGAATAACTTCTTCCCCCACCACTCTGAAGTTTAAAATTTTGATTTTATCTTGATCAATAACAGGGTAGCTGAATAGTTTTTGTTCAGGGTTTTTAAGCAAGTCATAGCGAAGTGTTAGCTGAAAACTGAGTAGGTCTTGTGCTTCGTTTGATACCAGCATTTCCCAAGACTTGTTGTTAAGTGTGGTGCTAGTTTCATTTTTTTCCCAGTTGAATGTAATTTTTTCTTCTTCGCTTTGACCAAAAATACTTCTGTAATAACGGTAAAAAAGAGGTTGAGGCAGGTTGTCGGGTGTAAGGGTTAAAATGCTGGTTTGCTGAACTTCGGCGAACCAGTTCTTCGCATGAAAATCAAGAACCCACTGGCCGTCACTATTTTTTTTAAGTGTTCTTTGGGCTTCAACGTTTAATTTGAAGCCCTTCTCATAACTTGTTTTATAAGTGGCTTCAAAAGGCTTTAAAGTAACTGCATGGGTTTGCATTGCCAGCAGTCCTAGGGTTAAAACGAGTATCCACTTCAGCATACTAGGCTAGACCTTTAAAATTTGAACAAGATAGGGTTAATCTTAACATCGCTTTAAAAATTAAAAAAATGGCAGAAAAAAACAGTAAAAGAGGTGGCTAAAAGAAAAGTGGCTATTGCTAGTCTACTGGTGCGGTAATTTTTTTCTGGTCTATTTAAATAGAAGCTGATACACTTTGCGCTCAAATTTCAGCACGCCGTGTTGCGTGTTCCCTGCATTGGCTGACGTTGCCCCTTCTGTTGTGTATCGGGCCCGCGCCCGCCCCTGCGATTCTTAAGTGCCACAGGTATTATTAATGTCTAATGACGTGACTTTACCAGCTTTTAACGAGCTGGGTCTTCCTGATTTTCTTCTTTCTGCAATTGAATACCCTACACCTTCACCTATCCAAGCACAGACTATTCCTCTGTTGTTGGAAGGCCATGACTTATTAGGCCAAGCGCAAACAGGTACCGGTAAAACCGCTGCTTTTGCTTTGCCTTTATTAGCCCGCTTAGATTTAAACGCTAAATTACCTCAGGTATTAGTGTTAGCACCTACTCGCGAGTTGGCCATGCAGGTGGCTGAGTCGGTTGAAAAATATGGCGCCAATATGAAAGGCGTTAAGGTAGCTAACCTTTATGGCGGTGCTGAGTACCGTGACCAAATTCGTGCGCTGCGTTCAGGTGCCCAAGTCGTTGTGGGTACACCTGGCCGTGTTATGGACCACATGCGCCGTGGTAGTTTAGATATTTCTACACTGCAAACCCTTGTATTAGATGAAGCCGACGAAATGCTACGCATGGGCTTTATTGATGATGTTGAATGGATTCTTGAGCAAACCCCTAAAGAGCGCCAAGTGGTCTTGTTTTCTGCCACTATGCCTGATGTGATTCGTCGCATTGCTC
>JAAYGA010000105.1 GCA_012727935.1 Pseudomonadaceae bacterium
AAGTAGTGGCAGTATTTAACTCGCCTGCTAACAACTCTTCTAGGTTAGCGCCAACACGAGTGCGCACTAGGCGTGGCTCGTTTACTTGTGGTCCGGCAATAGCAACCACACGTTGGGTATTAATTTTACCGGTTAAAAACAACTGCCCATAAGCAATTACTTCTTGGTAATTTAAATGCCAAACCTGCTTGCTTGCGCCAACTGGGTCTAGGTAATGGATGTGTGTTCCAACCAAACCTGCTGGGTGAATACCTGTAAATTCAGCCACTTCAAAGTTATTGCCCGTTAGAGTGGGAATATCCTTGCCAGCTTCTTTACAAATGAAGGTTTTGCCTTCGGTTAGCTTGCTTACCACCTTTAAACCAGCCAAGAAAGCTGCTTTTTGGTCTGCGATAATAACCGCAGGATCGGCAGCAAGAGGGTGGGTATCAATTGCGGTTACAAATACTGAGCTAGGCTTGGCTTCGGGTGCTGGAACACGGCTGAAAGGCCGAGTTCTGAGTGCAGTCCATAAACCAGATGCGATTAGCTGTTGTCGTACTTGTTCGCCAGTAAGTTTAGCCAGCTGGTCTTCACTGTAGGCAGTGAATTCTTCGGCTTCTTCCTGTGCTGCTATTTCTATCACTACGGATTGCAGTACACGACGCTGGCCACGATTAATGGCTATTACCGTTCCTGCTGCCGGTGCTGTGTAATTCACACCGGCTATTTTTTTATCCGTAAAGAGGATCTGACCCAATTTCACCTTGTCACCTTCCTGCACCAGCATAGTTGGCTTCATGCCAACGTAATCTGGTCCTAGGACTGCAACGGAGCGTACTTTTTTACCGTCCGTAATGGACTGCTTAGGTACGCCGGCGATGGGTAGATCAAGTCCACGCTTGATTTTTATCATAGGTCACGCCCAATCACCAAGTTAAAGATAAAGCTTTTTAAAGCTAAGGTTTTACATCTGAAAAACTGGTTGCCGCGACTTATTGTCGCATAAGCAGAAAGCTTAAAAATGAGTGCATTATAAAGACCCTAAGCAGCAAACGCTACCCGACTCTAGGATGAATTAAGCCTCTAGGCGTAAAAAAAAGGCTGTACGCGCAAGCATACAGCCTTTCATTAGCTTAACGCTTGATTAGCCGCGGTCGGCAGGGAAATAAGGGAATTTCACATGAGAGATTTCTTGTAAAATTCTTACTACCTGACAGCTGTAGCCAAACTCATTGTCATACCAAACATAAAGCACCGCTTGCTTGCCGCTAACGATAGTGGCTTTAGCATCCACAATACCGGCATGGCGGTTGCCAACAAAGTCAGAAGACACTACTTCGTTAGAGTCTACAAAATCAATTTGCTTTTGCATGGGCGAATATAAAGCAGCCCAGCTTAGGTAGTCATTCATTTCTTGGGCAGTACTTTCTTTTTCCATGGTTAGGTTAAGAATTGCCATAGAAACGTTAGGAATAGGCACACGAATAGCGTTACCGGTTAGCTTGCCAGCCAATTCTGGTAGTGCTTTGGCTACTGCTTTGGCTGCGCCTGTTTCAGTAATAACCATGTTCATGGCTGCAGCACGACCACGCCTGTCGCCCTTATGGAAGTTGTCGATCAAGTTTTGGTCGTTGGTGTAAGCGTGAACGGTTTCTACGTGACCACTAACTACGCCATATTTGTCATTGACTGCTTTTAGAACTGGAACGATGGCGTTGGTGGTACAAGAAGCGGCAGAAATAATTTTATCGCTGTCGGTTAGGTCGCCGTGGTTAACACCATAAACGATATTTTTAATAGCGCCCTTACCCGGTGCGGTTAATACGGCACGCGAAGCACCTTTACATTCTAAGTGCTGGCCTAAACCTGCTTCATCACGCCAAATACCGGTGTTATCGACCACTAGCGCATCTTCAATGCCATATTGAGTGTAATCAACTTCGCTGGGTGCATTAGCGTAAATAAACTGTATGTAGTTACCATTAACTATCAGTGCATCATTTTCTGCATCAACAGTAATCGTACCGTTAAAAGGACCGTGTACTGAATCGCGGCGCAACAGGCTGGCACGTTTTTCTAAATCACCATTTTTACCACCGCGCACAACAACCGCACGTAGGCGCAACAAACTACCGCCACCGGCTTTTTCTATCATAATGCGGG
>JAAYGA010000106.1 GCA_012727935.1 Pseudomonadaceae bacterium
ATATACATGAACTTCCCACAAACTCATAGACACTCAATCTCCTTATAGTGCCTGATAAGGGTATACCTCAAGAGAACCATCTAATTTACCGTCAAAACCTATTTAAGAACCACCTATAACAGACTACAATAAGAGAACTACTTAAAACAGACTCTTGGTGACATATGTTCTTACGAGCCTACCTTCGAGCATCCACGTCCGAGCAAAATGCTGAGCGCGCAAAGGAATCACTTATTGCCTTCGATGCTGACCACGGAAAAAAAATTGCATCGTTTTATGTTGAGAATGAATCCGGGGCGACACTCACCCGGCCTGAGCTAATGAGATTAATTTCAGATGCTGGCGAAGGTGACGTTATTCTTGTTGAACAAATTGATCGGCTAGCTCGATTAAAACAGGCTGACTGGGAAACACTCAAGTTTATGCTGGCGAAAAAGAAACTGATGATTGTCTCACCAGAACTACCTACGAGCTGGATTGCTTTGAAAAGTTCTGACGGGACAGAGTTCACAGCTTCAATTTTGCAAGCCGTGAACGGAATGCTGCTGGACATGCTAGCAGCCGTTGCACGCAAAGATTATGAGGACCGTCGCAGACGGCAAATGCAAGGCATCAAGAAAGCACAAGCTGAAGGAAAGTTCGTAGGACGTAAGCCTGATTTGAAGAAGCGAGCGAGTATTGCTTCATTGCTGGAATCTGGGCATAGCTACTCCAGCATTCAAGAATTACTGGGCTGTTCGCGGCATCTAATTGCTGATGTGAAAAAAGAAAGTCTTATTAAATCTGCTACACCACAACGCTAATGAAACCACAGATCTGAAAAATCGCACAATGCAGGAGGTATGCAAGCCATCAGACTGTAGCTACAAGCGGCGATGATAAAAAAGTGTATACAGTATATACCGTCTTGCCTAGATAAAAGACTTGGCAAAAAAAGCGCTCCGTAAATACGGGGCACTTTTTAACAAAGTAGACTAGTTAGAAGGACAACCAGGACTATTGTACTTAGCCTCTGCAGTGCTTACGCATTTCCAGGATCCGGTCACATCACGAGTCCAGACAATAGTCTTGTCCGCGATAACTTTAGCTGCACTATTACCAAATGTACCTGTAATTTTAGATTCTTCTTTAGCACTGGTTGCAAGAACCACCGCTGGCACACCAGCAACATTTGTAGTTACACCATTGGTGCCATTTAAGCCGCCGGTAGTAGTACCTTGCAATAGTGTAGACCCTGTAGCACCAACATCACAATCCGCGATTGCCTTTCCGTCAACGACACACATCTCAACTGCAGTTCTCAATGCACCAGTTTCTGCAACAACGCGCGCTACCTGTGATCTTGCAGCATAATTCTGATACTGCGGAATTGCAACTGCAGCTAAAATACCAGTGATCGCAACTACGATCATTAATTCAATTAGGGTAAAACCTTTTTGCATTTGTGCTTTCATTTTTGACACTCCAATTTTGTGATATAGCTGTTTAGCTAATTAATACAAAGCAGATTCCATGCCAGTTTTTTAATAAAAAATCGACTGAAACAGGTTTATTTCGCCTGTTCTTGACTATTTATCAGTCATTTATCTTAACAATTGATAATTCTTGGTGTGCCAAAAAAGCCATCGTCATACAATCAACTGTGCCAAAATCAGCTTTAGCTATGCCAAAAGAGTCGTTGGCATGCACCATAATGTGCCAAAATCAATTTTAGCTGTGACAAAAGAGCCGTTGGCGTGCAGACAAGTGTGCCAAAGCTAATTTAACTGTGCCAAAAGAGCCGTTGGCATGTGCTAGAGTGTGTCAAATTCGAAAACGTTACGACACTTGTGTTAAATTCAGATTAAAGGATGAAAAATGAACCTCGCGATAAGCCTAGATACCGCTACCCTTGTCACTGGCGTTAGCAAGAGGACGCTTTGGCGCAGGCTGGATGATGGGCAAATAACCCGACAAGAGAATGATTCCCGAGGTCGCGCAATGCTGACCCTAGCTGATCTTGTGCCCATGCTATGCATCTCAGTAGATCCTGAGGATTACGAGTTACTGGCAGATGCCGACGCAGGTAATGCCGACGCGCAAAATGACCTAGCACAGTTGTTTTTAGATGCTAACAGGCCAGATATAGCGCTTCACTGGATGCAGCTGGCTGTAGACCAAGAGCATGCCGACGCCATTCATAACCTAGCCATGTTGTATATTAAAGGCGTCGGCCTGGAAAGAGACAAAACCAAGGGACTGATGTGGCTGGCCAAGGCTGCTTCCCTCGGTCATTCAATCGCCAAGCAGCAGATCGCCACCTTACATTTGCGTGAAACCCCCTAACTCATTACTTCCTATCTTGTAGATGATAGGAAGTAAACAACTGGGGTGATAAAGCACACACAAAAATATTTTATGTTGATCTGTTTTTTTAATTAATGCTAATGTATGCGTACATTAGCATTAACAGGTATGAGGCATGTCGGAAGATCTAAAAGAAAGAGCTCTCCAAATGATGGCTTATTTTAAAAACAACCACATCTACACGCTAGTGCTTTTGCAAAATGCTTACCACTTCGAGATTTTGGACTATAGCGATGAAAAATGGGACGCTCCGAGGCGCGCTGCTCGCTTAAGTGCAGCAGTTAAAAGGTATAAAACGTCACAGATGGTGTTGTTCATTTTAAGTATAGGTATTGAAGATGGGTTGGATTTAACGCCTCTGGTTGTGAAACGCCTATGCCAAAATTTATTTGGTCGTAAAGGCAGCCAGTCCTTGATTGTTAAAATATTCGGAGAGAAGAATCGTATAAATCGTAGCGCAGATAATGCTCCAGAAGTGATTGATGCAATTACTCAAAAACACCTAGGTGCTGCCAAATACTATTGGTCTGCTACGCTCAGAGATATTGAAAAAACCAAACAGAAATATAGGGATAGCGCGCTTAGATAATGCTAATGTATGCGTACATTAGCATTAATAAATTAGTCCACTGCAAACACAAGAAGATAATGCTAACGCTCTCGTGCAAATGAAAATAATTTATGTGCTCTTAAGGATGCAGCTTTAACTTTCTGAACTGTATTGACGCTACAACCAGCGATTCGGCTTGTTTCACGTATACCCTTGCCAGCACGTATGAGGACAGCAACATGCTCATACTCTGCAAGCAATTCAGCATCAGTCTTTTTACTACGCCCCCCGGTTCTTAAAGGCGTATCACTTGTACCGGCTGCGATTTCTGGTGGCATATACTCAGCGACTGACACTTCGTCCATTTGCGACAATAACCAATCCAACTGATCTACCGTGAAAAACTCGGTAAATGTCCCGATTTTTAAATTGTCCGTAGACAGCAATCGATGCAGAAGTCGCTCTAGCCTGCCAGCACATTCCTTAACCGCTAAAACCTCACCTTTGATCGACTTACCAAACGACTTAAGGCTTGAGATAACTTCTTGTAGCCTTAAATCAGCATGCCGTGCGGACAGACCCACTTTGATAAAGGTAGAAGGCAGCTCACCAAACTCACCTGTAATGCGCATTACATAAAGGTTTTGACGGTTTAAAGCATGAAACTTTTGTTTCATGAACTCTAGGTAATCTGGCTCAATCAAAGATTGCCTGCGCCAGAAAGCATCAAACCAATAGCGCTGTGCTCGATCCAGATCACTCAGAGTTTTTAGATTATCAAATTGGTTTTTGCTGTAATTACGATCAATTTTTGTTGACTCAACCTGAATGCAACGACTCCATTGATACTCTAAGTCAGCAATAGGCTCTAAAGCTTTAAACAGCTCAAGCAGTGCTTTTGTTGGCCTACCAGAGCTATCTAACCAGTGGTTGTTAAGTCTTTTTAAACCAGCCCTAACATCGTCTAACTTAGGTTCAGTCGTCCTTTCTACGCTCAGAATACCCATCATTTCAAGACGATCGACAGCCTCATCCATGCCAGTCCACGAATAGACCTTGCGATGCGATCCGTACTTAGCACGGCGCTCTAGGTATTGGGCTTCATGCTTATCAAGCAGTTCGAACGTATCAAAGGTAGGTAGCTGAGTTTGTACTGATGCATCCTGTGATATGCGGCAAGTTTGACCATTGTGCGAAAAATGATGCGTGTTGATATCGCCTTTTTTAGCTATTAAGGCTCGCTTGCAC
>JAAYGA010000107.1 GCA_012727935.1 Pseudomonadaceae bacterium
CTTCTAAGCGCTGCATTTTAGTTACATCACGCACCAATAACAGCCGCTCATTTTCACCAAACATAGTAATTTGAAATTCAAGGCTGCGCTCTTCATTCAAAGGCGAGGCATGGATTAAAGGCTCTAGGTAATGTTGTGACTCATAATAGTTAACAAAATCAGGTTCACGTAATAAATGGGTTAAGGGGTAACCCAAATCACTCGGCGAACGTAAGCCCAATAATTTTTCAGCCGCCGTATTCCACCATTCCAAATTGCCCCTGTTATCAATCATCACCACACCATCACGCAAGGCTTGGCTAGAATCTTGTATACGGTCTAAGATTTGTTTTAAGTTTAATTGGTTACTTTTTTGGTGGCGCTGGTAATGGTAAATACCATCAAACACCTCACCCCACACACCCTTAGCTTCGGGCGGTTCTTTTTCAGGCTGCTTTAACCAGCCTAATAAACGCTGTAATTGCCATAAATACTTAACAACAAAAGCAAGCGAACCCAAGAGCAAACCCATGCTAGGAAAACCAGTCAACCAGCCCATTAACCCGCCGCTTACTAGGTAAATAATTAGGCTAAGAATTTCTCTACGGAATAAACTAATCATAAGTTGAAAAGCGATAACCTGTGCCACGTACCGTTTGAATTAAATGCTGATGTTTAGATCCTAAAGCTTTGCGTAAACGACGAATATGCACATCAACGGTGCGATCTTCAATGTACACGCCACCACCCCAAACTTGGTCTAGCAACTGGTTGCGGGTAAATGCTCGCTCAGGGTGCGACATAAAAAACTGTAATAAACGAAACTCGGTTGGCCCAACCTCTAAAGGCTCATCAAAGGAAGTGACTCTATGGCTGACTGGGTCTAAACGCAAACCTTCCACCTCAACCGCAGCCTCCATTGCCAAGGGAGTGGTTCTACGCAGTACAGCTTTTAAACGGGCGACTAATTCACGGGTAGAAAAAGGCTTAGTCATGTAATCATCTGCGCCAGCTTCTAATCCTTGAATTTTATTATCCTCTTCACCTCGTGCCGTTAGCATAATAATAGGTATTTCAGCCGTAGCAGGGTCACGCTTTAAGCGGCGAGCCAGTTCTATACCGCTAGTGCCTGGCATCATCCAATCAAGTAAAATCAAATCTGGATTACAATCAACCACTAAACCATGGGCTGTTTGTGCATCGGCAGCCTGCAAACATTCATAGTCTGCCATCTCTAAAGCCATAACTAGCATTTCACGAATTGGCGCTTCATCATCAACTATCAGTATTTTTTTAGCTGTCATCACTCTTCACCTTCTAGGCTAATTAAATTTTTTCTAGCCTATTACAACTCAATGACAGATTGATGACACTAGCCTTACAAACAACTGGCTACTAATTTTTCTTGATGCCCAGAGTAAAGATTATAAGAACCTTAAGCTTTACAAATAATGGTAAAATATTCTTGTGAAGTTTACACTGTGAACAATTAGAAACCCTCTAGCCTACAGTAGCAGCCCTTCCCAATAGGATCCCAATGAAAAAGACTTTTAAGTTAGACCACCCTAAAATTAAAGTGCCTCGTGTTGTTGACTCGGTAAAACATGAAATTAAAAAGTTTCTAAAAAAAGAACGCGCTAACCCTTTACCTGCAGGTGCTAGGTATTGGGGTTTTGATTGCAAAGTTGGGCAATCAGAAGAAACTGCAACTGAAGTACACCTATCGTCACTAACAAAACGCATTGATGAACTGGTCGAAAATAATATTATGACCATTTATGTAGCAATTACACCTCAAGCCATTGAAGTAGAAGAACCCCCAGTATCAACTGAAGAGGAGAGCTAATTATCAACAATAACGATGTTTTACGCCGAGTGCGTTATATGTTCGATTTTAGCGACCCACTAATGCTTTCTATATTTAAGTTAGGTGGCTATGAAGGAAATAAATCTGAACTAGCTTCTTGGTTGGCACGAGAAGAAGAAATTGGCTTTGTTTTGTGTGAAGACGAAAAGCTTGCTCGTTTCCTAAATGGGCTAATCATAAAAAACAGAGGACCTAAA
Source organism: Pseudomonadaceae bacterium (assembly GCA_012727935.1). Lineage (GTDB taxonomy): Bacteria > Pseudomonadota > Gammaproteobacteria > Pseudomonadales > Halomonadaceae > Marinospirillum. The sequence continues at coordinate 2,044 of JAAYGA010000107.1, forward strand.
GGGGATGAAATACCTGAACCTGAAAGTGTTCTAAGTAATAATATAGTATTACGGAAGTTAAAAATTGCACTTAATTTACAAGCAGATGATTTACTTGAAATGCTTAAACTGAATGAGTTTATTTTAAGTAAACATGAATTAAGCGCACTCTTTCGAAGCCCCGACCATAAAAATTATCGAAGGTGCCTAGATCAGTTACTTCGTAATATTCTTGATGGCATGGAAAAGTATTACCGTAAAAAATAAAGATTAGGTTTTTATTGGGCAAATCTAAACCTGCCCAATAAAAAAACCAATTTATTATTGCTAAACTATTTAAAAAACTAAGCCATTAAAAAACTAAGCCATTAAATAACTAGGTGATTAAAACTAGCGTGTTAAAACTTGAGTATCTAAAGCATAAATAACGGCTTCAATACGACGGTTAGTGGTGTGAGCCTGCTCATTATCATTAATATCTAATAAACGCGACTTACCATAACCCTTAGCTGTAACCCTAACAGGGTCTAGTTTATATTCATTAACTAGAACCTCAACTACAGCTTTTGCACGCGCATCAGAAAGCTTCAAGTTATATTCAACAGACCCAGGTGCTGAAGTATGCCCACCAATCTCAACTGCTGTTTCAGGATTTTTTTCCATAAACTCTGCTACCTTTTTAATTTCATGGTAATAAGTAGAGTCAATGTAAGCAGAATCATTAGGAAAAAGAATATTAACCTTCATAGAAATAACAAATTGTTCAACAATAGAGCAACCTTGTTCATTGACTAGGTGTGTAATCGGTGTATCAGGACAAAGGTCTAAACGATCAAAAACGCCATCTTTATCTGAATCAATATCAGGAACTGAAATAATGACTGTCTGTACA
>JAAYGA010000108.1 GCA_012727935.1 Pseudomonadaceae bacterium
CGTAACGGCCACCCAAACCTAGCAAGGCATAGGCCATAACGTAACCAGGTACAGCTAGGGGAATAACGGCTAACAGGGTAATGGCTTTTTTAAAACGAATATCAGTACGGGTGACTAGCCAAGCGGTGGGCAGCGCCATAATGGTGCTAACAAATAACACACCAAAGGTGAGCTTAAGCGTGTTGCTTAATAACTCTAAATTGCGTGGCCGAAAGACTAGCTCTTTCAACATCGCAGGGTCTGCTTGAAAGGCTCTTAATCCTAAGTAAAACAAGGGCACCAGCATGGCCAAAGCAATGGCCACAGAAGGGATTAGAATATAAAAAGGTGGCCTTCTTGCCCAAGCTCGATAAATAGTAGTAGCAATAGGTGCAGGCATAAGGTGTCAGCCAGTCCGAAGTGAATCTGAGGTTAAATTATTCGCCCAAAAATAGCATGTTTGGCTAGTTTGGTAAATGATAATTATACTCAGCAACAAGGGAAGCCCTTGATTTTTATCAAGGGGTTCAAGCCTTTCAGCTTACTATTGGTCTAGTTTTTTACGCAATAAAACAGCCACTTCAATAGCCCATTCTTCTAACCAAGCTTGGCTGGCTTGTAACATGCCGGCAGCGGTTAGTTCCGTCACGGCAGGCTTGGCTACCCAATGTTGCTGTAAGAGGCTGCGGCCTGTGGTATCAAGCAAGTTAATTTGCACAGCAATGTCTAGCTGTTGAGTCGCAGTATTTAAATACCATTCTTGTAAAGTAATCCGCAGCCGGTAAGCCGAACGGTAGCCAGGTTGGTCTGGCAAACTGCTTGCCAACCATGCTTGTTGGCCTAAAAAGTCACTTAGGCGTTGTTGAATTTGCTGGTCTAAACTTTCTGCCCAAACCTGCTCGCCAAAGGGTGAGAGTTGGTGTTGATTAGAGCGATACCAAATTTCTCTGCCCCGTAAAGGCATGGGTGCAGTGGGGCGTTCTATGGCTAGAAAAATGCCTTGGCTGGGTAGGTTTTGGTTGAATTGGCTAGTGGCCAGCTTAGGTACAGATTCTTGTGTTGGGCTTGGCAGGCGTTTAAGTAGCCATTGTTGTGGTGCAGGTGCTGGTGGTGGTAAAAGGCTGCCAGCACAACCGGCTAATAAAAAACTACTAAACAGTAATAGCAATAATAAACGCATTTAAAGCTCCTATTGTTCGCCAGGGCCAGCCGATTGAGAACGGTTGCCACGTATCCAAGTATTGCTTTCTAAGCGAAATTGTTCAGCCAAACTTTCCGCCTGTAAAAGTAAAGGGCTAAGCAAACGGGTGCTGGCTTGGGTGTCTTCTGTTAGGTTTTGTAGCTGTTTTCGTATTTGTTGCAGTTCAGTGGTTAGGTTTAGCTGCAGCTGTTCAGCAGAAGTTGATAGCGAAAGAGATAAGTTAGTTGCTAGCTGCTCAAACACCTTAGGGTTAAAGGCATTAACGCGCGTTTCAGTAGTGTTGCTGAGCTGTTCTAAAGATGAAAGCAGGCTTGAGATTTGCTGCTGCATACCTTCATTGGTTAAGGAGCCTAGCTGGTTAGTTAAGCTGTTAAGCGACTGGGTAAGTTGGTTGAAGTTTTGTATGGCTAAATCAATGTTTTCAGTCATTTCAACAAGCCGCGAGCCTTGGCTGGCAATAGTAGCAGGGTGCTTTTCACTGGTTGTTAATAGTTCACCTAGATTACTTCTGCTTTGCAGTTCAACAAATAATAAACCCGTGATGCCTTGGTATTGCAGGGTGGCGAAGGTGCTGCTGCGTATGGGTAAATCCTTGTCTAGTTTGAGTATTAAACGAACCCTTTCTTCAGGGTCATTAACTAGGTTAATTTTTTCTACATAGCCAACGGGGACACCTCGATACTTAACCGCAGCCCGCTCATTTAGACCAGAAACGGAATCGTAAAAATAAGTAACGTAGGGCAGGCGATCAATATTACGGCTGTCGCGGGTCATAAAACTGATAAAAAACAAACCGCCCAATACCAAGAGCACAACAAAAGCACCGACTAAGGTGTAGTTAATTCTAGGATTCATTACTGGTTAACTCCTAGGCCACGATTACGCGCGCCCGCAGCACGAATATTAGCAAAGTAGTGCTTAATAGCAGGGTGACTATGCATGGTTAATGCCTCCATTGGTGCTTTACATAACACTTGTTTTTCGCCTAAAAATGCCACTTGGTTACTCACCTGCCACAAAGAATCTAAATCATGGGTCACTAAAATAAGGGTTAAATCCATGGTGGCATGTAACTCTAATAGCATCTCATCAAAAGCACTGGCGCTGGCTGGGTCTAAACCTGCGGTGGGTTCATCAAGTAATAATAAGTTGGGGTCTAGGGCTAAAGCTCGTGCCACCGCCGCACGTTTTAGCATTCCACCGCTTAGCTCTTGTGGCAGTTTAGTGGCAGCACTGGCGGGTAATCCTACTAGTTTAATTTTTAGCATGGCCAATTCTTTTAAAAAGCTTTCAGGCAGGCGCTGGTGTTCTCTTATTGGCAGCATAATATTTTCTAAAATATTTAAGCTGGTAAATAAAGCACCCTGCTGAAACATCATGCCCATTTTTTTGCGTAGTTGAATTAGCTCACTGCTAGAAAGGTTTTCTGTGGCCTGCCCAAATAAAGCCACACTGCCTGCTTGGGGTGTTTTAAGTAGTGCAATTTCACTGAGTAATACAGATTTACCACTGCCACTACCGCCCACTAAAGCAAGGCGTTCACCCCGTTGAATACTGAGGTTTAAGTTTTGGTGAACAACCTGCGTGCCAAACTGGGTAGTAATATTATTAAGCTCAACAAGAGGCGTGAGTGGTTGCATATTACCAGCCCGTATTACTGAAGATAACAGAGAAGATGGCATCAACAATGATGACTAAAAATATAGCTTGCACCACGCTACGGGTTGTCCGAACACCCACAGCATCGGCTCCACCACTGGCTAACATGCCCTGCATACAGCCCACACTAACAATAATAATCGCAAAAATAGGCGCTTTAATCATACCGATAAAAAAGTGCGTAATACTGACTTCCAAACCTAAGCGTTGCCAAAAAAGTGTGGGGTTAATTTCTAGCTGTAAGTGGGCAACAAGGCTACCACCTAATAAACCGCTAATATCGGCTAAGAGGGTTAGTAAAGGTAGGGTAATAATTAAGCCAATGAGTTTAGGCAGAATAAGCCAGTCAAAGGGGTTCTGGCCTAGGCTACGCAGGGCAAGCACTTCTTGGTTGATATTCATGGTGGCCAGTTGTGCAGCATAGGCTGAACCCGAGCGGCCTGCGACTAAAATGGCGGTAATTAAAGGGCCAAGTTCTCTTAGATGAGTAAGTGCTACAAGTTCAACAATAAAAATATTAGCGCCATAGGTTTTAAGCTGTAGGCCACCCTGCCAAGCAATCACTGCGCCCAATAAAAAAGACAGCAAAGCAACAATAGGCACAGCATGTAGGCCGTCACGTTGAATCACATCCAATAAAAGCTTGAGCTTAAAGCGTCTTGGGTTACAGGCAAGGGTAAAAAGGGCGGTGAAAAGCTGGCCTATAAAATCTAATAGCTGTTTAGCATGGCCACTGAGTTGGCTAGTGCGAAGACCGATATCTGCTAGCCAACTTAATCTTTTTGGGTCAGGAATAACGGTTTCACGTTCTTGTAAAACTAAGCGTAAAAGCTGCTCTTGCGTGCTAGTTAAGCCTTTAGGCCAGTGGCTAGGTTGATCGCCAAAAATACGTAAAAAAGCCATGGCACCATTGGTATCCATGGCTCCTGTTAAGAGCTTTAACTTGGGTTGGTGAACAGCAAGCGAAGGCTGAAGGCTAAGCCACTCTTTTAAGTAAGCCGTTGTCCAGTCGCCATAAAGCATGTAATGCCCATCAGCCAAAGTTAGGCTAGGCGTTTGTCCTTCATCTTGCATAACAGTTCCAATCAATCCTTATAAATAAAAAGTATCCCTATTTTTAAGCTATTTCCAAGCTATTTGTCAGTATTTATACAGCAGGTTTTCTAGGCACAGGGTTTCTTGACCGAGGCTTTCTAGGCGCAGGCTTGTTTGTGCTATTTGCTGGCCTTTGTCCTGCTGGTTTTGGCTTGGCTGGCGCTGCATTA
>JAAYGA010000109.1 GCA_012727935.1 Pseudomonadaceae bacterium
AGGTTAACTAACTGTGCCTTACGCTCTTCTAACATAGAGCTGCGTTGATTAAATAACGACAAAGTTATGACAAGAGTCAAAAAAGCTACTGAAAGTAATATAAGTACAACTAAGCGGTGGGTAACACGTAACTTAGAAAAAATCATGGTAATCAACACCTTACAGTATTTTAATGTTTTTTTATTTTTATCTGCAGCTAAGGCTCTAATCAATACTATCTAGGCAGTTATGTCAATCCATTAATTTTAATCATATAACGTTTATTAAAGCTCTAAATTAGAACTTTAATAAACCTAGTTTAAATATTTATTTTAAATGCTTATGCGTTGATTTTGTAATGCTTGCAACTTATCCCTTAAACTGGCGGCTTTTTCAAACTCTAAACTTTTGGCCGCCCTAAACATCTCATCTTCTAGTTTAGCAATTAACTTATCAAATTCTGCTGGGGTTCTCGGTTGTTCACTAGCATAACCAGCAGCCGTTTCAGCCACTTTAAGGCGACCCTGCTGACTGCTGCGTTTACCGGGGGCTTGTGCGCCTTCCAAAATATCTTGTACCGATTTAAAGATAGTTTCAGGGGTAATGCCCATTTTTATATTATGAGCAATTTGTGCATTACGGCGGCGTTCAGTTTCATCCATCGCCCTTTGCATTGAACCCGTAACTCGGTCGGCGTAGAAAATCGCTCGGCCATTCACGTTACGCGCGGCACGGCCTAGGGTTTGAATCAGCGCCCTTTCGGAACGCAAAAAGCCTTCTTTGTCGGCATCTAAAATAGCCACCAAAGAAACTTCGGGCATATCCAAACCTTCACGCAAAAGGTTAATGCCCACTAGCACATCAAACTCGCCTAGGCGCAGGTCGCGAATAATTTCGACTCTTTCCACGGTTTCTATGCCTGAGTGTAAATAACGCACCCTGACCCCGTGTTCGGCTAAATAATCGGTTAAATCTTCTGACATGCGCTTAGTTAAGGTGGTGACTAAAACCCTATCGCCCGTTACGACCACCTTATTAATCTCTTCTAACAGGTCATCGACTTGGTTTTGTGCTGGGCGCAGTTCAATAATTGGGTCTAACAAGCCTGTTGGACGAACCACCTGTTCGACTATTTGACCCGCATGTTCGGCTTCGTAGGTTGAAGGCGTTGCTGAGACAAAAATCATTTGTGGCGCTAGGGCTTCCCACTCTTCAAAACGAAGTGGGCGGTTATCTAAGGCTGAAGGTAAACGAAAACCATAATTCACTAAGGTTTCTTTACGCGAACGGTCGCCTTTATACATGGCACCAATTTGCGGCACGGTAACGTGGGATTCATCAAGCATTAACATGGCATTGGCTGGCAAGTAATCAAAAAAAGTCGGGGGCGCTAACCCAGGATCACGGCCTGATAAATAACGGGAATAGTTTTCAATGCCATTGCAGTAACCTAGCTCAACCATCATTTCAACATCATAAAGGCAGCGTTGTTCTAGGCGTTGTGCTTCAACAAGGCGGTCATTATTACGCAGGTATTCAAGGCGTTCGCGCATTTCATCTTTAATGAAATCCACTGCTTTTAAAATGGTTTCTCTAGGCGTTACATAATGGCTTTTAGGGTAAATAGTATAGCGTGGTACTTTACGCAGCACTTCGCCAGTGAGCGGATCAAATAAGCTAATTTGTTCTATTTCATCATCAAATAGTTCTACCCTGACTGCTTCAAACTCTGATTCAGCAGGGTAAATATCAATCACATCACCTCGCACACGGAAGGTAGCACGGCGAAAATCCATATCATTGCGGGTGTATTGCAGCTCTGCCATACGCCTAAGCAGCTGCCTTTGGTTCATGGGTTCGCCACGGTCTAAATGAACCACCATTTTTAAATAAGCCGAAGGGTCACCCAAACCATAAATAGCCGAAACCGTGGCTACTATAATGGTGTCGTCTCGCTCTAACAGTGCTTTAGTAGCAGAAAGGCGCATCTGCTCTATGTGTTCATTTATAGCAGCGTCTTTTTCAATAAACGTATCGCTGGAAGGCACATAGGCTTCTGGCTGGTAATAATCATAATAAGAAACAAAATATTCCACAGCGTTATTAGGAAAAAACTGCTTAAACTCGCCATATAACTGTGCTGCCAAAGTTTTATTATGCACCATCACCAAAGTTGGGCGCTGCACACTTTCAATGACCTTGGCCATAGTAAAGGTTTTACCTGAACCCGTTACCCCTAACAAAGTTTGGTGAGCTAAACCCTGTTCTAAGCCATCCACTAGCTGGGCAATGGCTTGGGGCTGGTCACCCGCAGGCGCGTAATTAGAATGGACTACAAAAGGTGTGCTCATGATTAACGCCCCACTCCAAAGTAAGTAAAGCCCAATGAGCGCAGGTAATCTGGGTCATAAATATTGCGCCCATCTAAAATAACGGGCTGTTTTAAGGTAGTTTTTACCTGTTCAAAATCAGGTGCCCAATAAGCCTTCCACTCGGTAACTAAGAGCAAAGCATCGGCATCTTTTAAAGCGGCATAAGGCGTTTCACAAAGCTCTAAATTATCGCGCTCACCCGCCCATTCACTTAAAGCAGGCATGGCTTTGGGGTCGTGAAGCTTTACCTTGGCTCCTTGCGCCCACAAGGCTTGCAACAAACGTAACACCGGCGCATTGTCTATTCTGTCGCTACCGGGCTTAAAAGCAGCCCCCCAAATAGCAAAGGTGCGGCCTTTTAAATCGGTATTAAAGTAGTTCCATAATTTACGAAACAATAATTCTTTTTGGCGTTCGTTAATGGCTAACACTTCTTCTAGTAAATCTGAACCCACACCGCTGGATTCAAGTGAATGAGCAAGGCTCATAACATCGCGTGAAAAGCTAAGCCCACCAAAGCCACAGCCGGGGTAAAGGTAGTGCTCGCCAATGCGCTGATCTGCCCCCACACCTTGGCGCACTTTTTCGATATCTACCTGTAAAGAATCAGCCAAGTTAGCCATATCATTCATAAAACTTAGGCGGGTAGCCAACATGCCGGTAATGGCCAGTTTAGTAAACTCTGCTTCACGCGGTGTCATAACCATAAGGTTATCGCGGCGGCGATTAAAAGGCCGTAATATTTCTCTTATTTCAGCTTCTGCCCAATCACTAGCTGAGCCTAACAGCAAGTGATTAGGCCGAGTAAAGCCAGCAATGGCACTGCCTTCCTGCATTAAATCGGGCAGGCTTACCGCCACCCGTTTAACCACTGTTTCAGAGTCTTTTTGTAAGCTTACCGCTTGCAATAATGCTTCTAGGTATTCAGTAGTACCAACCGGAAAAGTGCTTTGATTAATCAGCAGCACATCGGCCTGTGGGTAGGCAGCTAGCTTTTTAATTAGCATCACTGCTTCATCTTGCTGGTTGGGTGCCATAGCTAAAAAAACCCGCTGAATTGCTTCAGTTGGCACATAGTTTAAAGATATTTTTAAACGGCCTGAGTTTAATTGCTCTAATAAAAACTCATCTAAACCCGGTTCACGCCATAAGGAATGCCCCTGTTTTATGGCATTAAAATGTTTTGGTTGATCAATATAAAGCAGCACTTCGTGGCCTGTAGAGGCTAAAGCAGCAGCCGTTACTTGGGCGCAAAGACTAGAACCAGCAACAACTAATTGCATAGTCTAGGCCTCCGGTAGCTGGTTAATTAACTCACGAAAACCTTCGCTAACTTCAGGGTGGCGCAAAGCATGTACCAAGGTGGCATGTAAATAGCCTAGCTTATTACCACAATCATAGGTTTTACCCTGCATACGGTAAGCTTCAGCCCCCTGCTCTTGCAACAAAGCATCCAGCGCATCAGTTAGCTGTATTTCATTACCCGCGCCAGGTTGGGTGGTAGCTAGCAGTTCAAAAATGCGGGGTGGTAATACATAGCGCCCCACTATGGCTAGGTTAGAAGGTGCTTGTTCAGGGGTCGGCTTTTCAACCATCGCTTGCATGGGCTTACTTTCACCCACAGCTAAACTGGCGCCTTCTTTTAAAGCCACTATCCCATATTGGTCTACTTTTTCCTGCGGTACGCTATCGACTAGCACTTGCGCTAAACCCGTTTCAATAAAGCGTTGGCTCATGCAGGCTAGATCATTTTTTGGCTGGGCAAAGTTATCGACCAACACATCGGGCAAAAGCACAGCAAAAGGCTCGTTACCCACAACTTCACTAGCACAAAGAATGGCATGACCCAAACCTAAAGCGCGGCCTTGGCGTACACTAATCACTCGAATACCAGCAGGTAAAATACTGCGTAGCTCTTTTAACAGTTTTGTTTTGCCACGCTGCGCTAGCTCACTTTCCAACTCATAGTTCACATCAAAATGGTCTTCAATGGCTTTTTTAGCCCCATGAGTCACTAATATTATTTCCGTAATACCTGCGGCTAGAGCCTCTTCAACAACGTGTTGAATAACGGGCTTATCAACCAAAGTTAGCATTTCTTTAGGAATCGCTTTACTAGCGGGTAAAAAACGCGTGCCTAAGCCAGCCACAGGCAACACTGCTTTACGAATCATCAGTAACTCCAGCATGAAAAATCAGTTATTAGGTTGTATTGTAAATGGATTCGTAGAGAGTATGCCAGAAGCAGGTTAGCAGGACATTATTACTAGGCCATTTGTAGCAATATGTTAAGATATATGTAAAGTTCAATAATAAATAGCTGCAAGCCTTAAACTTAAGTATGTGGAATTAGGATGTACCAAAAACCAAACTACCAAAAAGTCGCCATTAATGACTTAACTAGCAGCATGTGGGTTTGCCGTCTTGATAGCGATGTAGCTGACCAACCTTTTGAAACCCGTGGTTTTTACTTCACTAGCCTTAAGCAAATTAAAGCTTTAGCACTTAATTGCCGTTACGTTTACATTGACAACAACCGTAAAGACACACGCAAACTCTACTTAAATATCTGCACTCAAATGGATCGCGTTTTTACCGACTTACGCATGGGTAAAGCCTTAGAACACAAGCGTATGCGCCTTGTACTTAAAGAATTAATGGAAGCCGTGCTGCACGACAGTAAAAACATGGTTTACCTTGCCATGCTGCGCGAACACCAAGATGACCTAGTGGCTAAAGCGGTTACCGTTACAGTGCTTAGCCTTGCTTTTGCAAAACACATTTCTTTAAAACAAACCGATTTAATTCCCTTGGGCATGGGTGCTTTATTACACCCCATAGGCTTACTTAAAGTGCCTAGTGAAATTCTTAGTAAGGTTAGCCCCCTCACAGCTGAAGAAGTTGCACTAGTGCGCCAATACCCTAGTAAAGGCTATTATTTTTTATTGGAACAACAGGGCTTAGACACAGCAACCCTAGACATTGTTTTGCACCACCAAGAAAGGGTTAATGGCAGCGGTTACCCTTGCCAGCTTAAAGGCAAAGAAATTAGTTTTTTAGCGCGCATAGTGGCTATTACATCGGTGTATGAAGCACTAACGCGCAACCGCAGCGACCGCCAAGCACTTTCACCAGCCAAAGCATTAAGCCAACTTTACCGCTGGCGGTTTGAAGACTTTGATAATCGGTTGGTTGAAAAATTTATTCAAAGCTTAGGAGTTTACCCACCGGGCTGTTTGGTTGAACTTAATACTGGCGCACTGGCGGTAGTTTATGCCACCCACCCAGACCAACGACTTAACCCTAAGATTCGCTTACTAACCACGCCTGAGCTGGTGCCACTAACAGCACAAGAACCAATTGATCTAGCAGAAGTTGTTGAACTTAATATTGTTAAAGCCCTTGATCCACAAGAACCACGCTTTGAAAAATTACTAAAGAAAATATTAAGTTAACGATCAGGCTGAGCATTAAACATTTGCCCTGTAACGCCCTTGCTGTCTGGCCCCATTAGGTAAAGGTAGGTTCCCATAATTTCTTCTGGCGTTCGCAGCGTATTGGGGTGTTCGGCAGGAAAAGCATCGGCACGCATTTGTGTGCGTGTAGCGCCTGGGTTAAGGCTGTTGACTCGAATGTTGCTAATGTTTTCCAGCTCTTGCGAAAGCACCTGTACAAAACCTTCCGTTGCAAACTTAGAAGTGGCGTAAGGCCCCCAAAAAGCCCGACCAACCCGACCAACCGAAGAAGAAGTAAAAATAACCGAAGCATCTTCAGCCTGTTCAAGCAAAGCAATTAATGCCTGTTGCAACATAACGGGAGCATTAAAGTTAATGTGCATCACTTTTTGCCACAGTTCTGGGTTATAAGACTGAACTGGGCTAAGCGTGCCTAAAATACTGGCGTTATGTAATACGCCATCTAAGCGACCAAAAGTTTCATACAAACGATCTGCCATGGCTTGGTAATCAGGCCAAATCGCCCCTTCTAGGTTCAGTGGGTAAATGGCTGGCTCTGCACCGCCTAGGGCTAGAATCTCATCATAAACGGCTTCTAATTTGCTAATGGTTCTGCCCAGTAGAACCACAGTTGCACCTTGAGCGGCATAAGCTTTGGCTGCTGCACGGCCAATTCCAGCGCCAGCACCTGTCACCAAAATTACTTTATCTTTTAGTAAGTTTTGCGCTGGCTGGTAATCAAATTGACACAACATAAATTCAATCCAAAAAATTATTTTTTAAGGTAACTACGAGCAAGTTCTGCTGCGGGTTCGCGTGGGTGTTCAGCAATAATGGCTTCCATCATTTCTTGTGCTTTGCTGTTATTACCATAGCGGGCATAAATTAAACCCAGCTTGTATTTAGAATCAGCAATTTTAAAACTGTCTGGGTGGTTAGTGATCACTGCGTTAAACATTTTTTCAGCATCGGCAGTGCGGTTTTGTGCCATGTAAATTTCACCTAACCAGTAATAAGCATTGCCTATTAATCGTGAATTAGGGTATTGGCGAATAAAGGCTTGAAAGCTGTTAATGGCTTCTTCAAAACGCTGCTCTGGCACATGGGCATAGGCTTTATTATAAGCATCGCGGTCTTTTTCTAAGCTGGCAGGGGCTAAAGTTGCGGCGCTAGGTGAAGCAGGTTCGGCAGCCGCTTTTACTGCTTGAGGGCTAGCACTAGGTGCGGCACTTATTGGCCTTTCTTCCAAAGCAAGAAGGCGTTTGGCGTATTCTTGAGCGCGTTGGTCTAAATCTAAATAACGGTTGCGCTGCTCTGTTTGCATTTTAGACAGGGAGTTTTCTTGCTTTTCAACCATATTCCGCAAGCTTTTTATCTCTTGTTGCATTTGTTCTATTTGCATTAAGAGTTCAGCATTAGCAACAGCTGCGGCACGCGCATTGGCTAGTGCAGGTTGAGTAACTAAGTAGGGGCTGGCTAAAAGGGCTAAAGTAAAAAGAAAACGGGGGGCTAAAGCCCCCACATTTTCTCTGACTTTGGCAAGGTGTTGAATTGCTTTCACGTCAGAGTGCTCCATCTTTGGTGTTTAGTAATTAAACACTACACGACGGTTTTTGCTGTGTGCTTGGCTAGAATTGCTTTTATCTGCAAGCTTCATCTTGCCATAGCTAACAACTTCTAGCTGCTTAACAGATACGCCTTGTAGCGACAAGTAACGCTGTACAGAATTACCACGATGCTCACCTAAAGCATTGTTGTATTCAGCAGAACCACGAGCGTCAGTGTGACCTTCTAGCTTAACTTTTGCAGAAGGGTTAGCCATTAAGTAAGCAGCGTGACCGTTCAGCACATCATAAAATTCACTACGAATGTTTGACTTGTCAAAATCAAAGTAAATAGTACGAATAGCAGGTAGAACAACCTTAATTTCAGGCTCAGTAACAACATTGTTGTTAGCTTCAGCTTCTAAAGATTCAACTGAAACACCAGCAATATCAGTAGAATGAACTTCTTCTGCGGCTACTTCGTCTACTAAGCCTTCTTGTTTAGCGTCGCTGCTACAACCTGCAACCACTGCAAGAACTGCTGCTAATGCAAAAACCTTGCTATATTTCATAAGTTCCATAATTTTCTCCAGTTACTTTTTTTACACTAAGACCATTAACAGTAATTGCTTAAGGCCACTACACTTTAACCTAACAGTTAAAATCTCTTCATTTCAAATAAGGTGACCAAGCAGGTTCTAACACATCGCCACTTTCAGCAGGTAGTTCATACTGAATTCTGCCGTCGGTTGACACTACGCCTAGCACACCCTTTTCACCCTGCATTAAAGCATAAATAACCATTGCACCATTAGGTGCCACACTTGGCGAATGGTCTAAAGGTGAAGTCGACAACACTCTAGTTCGACCCGTGCCCATATTAAGTGCTGCAATGCTAAATAGTCCACCACCAGAAGCCCTATGCATCATAAAAATTTCTTTGCCATCAGGTGAGTAGCGTGGCCGTGCATTGTAATTTCCTTCAAAACTAACACGACTTTCTTCACCGCTGGTTAAGTTAATTCGATAAACCTGTGGCCCACCACTGCGATCAGAAGTAAACACTAGGCTTTTGCCGTCGGGCGACCAAGAGGGTTCAGTGTCTATCGCATAATGTTGCGTCACCCTTGTTAAACGTGGGCTTTCTAAATGGTAAATGTAAATTTCAGCATTGCCATCGCGTGATAAAGTCATGGCAATTTTTTTACCGTCCGGCGACCAAGCCGGCGCACCATTTAAGCCTTGGTAATTGGTTAGCTGAATACGCTTACCCGTAGTCAATTCATGAATAAAGATTGCTGGGCGGCCTGTTTCAAAAGAAACGTAAGCCAATTTTTTACCATCAGGCGACCAGTCAATTGAAAGTAATGGCTGCTTTGAGGTTAAAATTCTCCGCGATCTTTGACCATCAGCATCAGCAATGTGCAAGCGGTAAATCACTTCTGTTTTGTTGCCTTGCTGTTCTGCTGTCACGTAAGCAATTCGGGTTGAAAAAATGCCCTGCTGCCCCGTGAGCCTTTCATAAATTCTGTCGCTAATCAGGTGGGCTTGGCTGCGTAAATCATTGGCATTACCCGTTACATTTTCTGCAAGCAACCGCTCTTGATTAGCAATATCAAACAATTCATACCTAATTTTTATTTGCTGGCCAGCTAGCTCTTCAATGCTGCCTATCACCAAATAATTCACCTTTAATAAACGCCAATCGCGGTAAACCACTTCATCAGCTTTACTAGGCAGGCTAACCAAATCTTCACGGGGCAGGGTGCGAAATAAACCGGTACGTGCAAAGTTAGCAGCAATAATGCTTGCCACATCTTGGTTTAAACTGCCTTTGCCACTCCACATAAAAGGTACAACGGCAACAGGAATGGCTTGATCACTGCCTTTGGTGATACGAATGGTTAAGTCGGCTTGCGCCAAAGAGCTTAACAACAAGGCGAGTAACAACATACCTGTCGTAAAAAAGTGACGTAAATTAATCACTGAGTTAAGTCCTCCGGTGTAAATATAAACTCAATTTGCCTAAACTTATCGCGTTGGCGTGGCTCCAAACGTAACAATGGAAAAGGTGCGGCACGTTCAATTGCTTGCACTGTGGAGCGGTCAAAAGCAGCATTACCACTGCTTTTGGTAATGATTATACCATTTATTGCTAATTCACCTGTGCCTAATAAGCGCACCTGCAACACGGTTTGTAATGCATTACTAACGCCTGGCGGCCTTGTCCACTGCCTTGAAATCATATCAAACATAATGCTTTCCATGCCGGCAACTGCATCGGCATCAATGGCCGCTTGCTTGGCCACTTTTTCAGCACGAACACGTTCGGCCTCTTGCCATATTCGTGCATCTTCAGCACGCTGGTGCTCTGCTTCTTGTTTACGGCGTTCTTCTATGCGCTGCCTTATAGCCTCTTCTTCGGCTCGTTGCAATTCTGCCGCTGTTTTCTTGTTTTCTTCTGCTTCTTGCTTACGCTTTAATTCTGATTGTTTTTCTTGCTCAATTTTTTTATCTTGCTCAGCCTTTTTCTTACGCTCTTCTTCTTGTTTCTTCTTAAGCTGTAACTGCCTATCTTGTTCAGCTTTTCTTTCTTGTTCAGCTTTTTTCTTCAACTCTTCTTCTTGCTGGCGTTTAATTTGTAGCTGCCTTTCTTGTGCGGCTTTTCTTTCCTGATCAGCCTTTCTTTCTTGTTCAGCTTTTTTCTTACGCTCTTCTTGCTCACGCTTAATTTGCAATTGCTTTTGCTGCTCAGCAGCAGCTTTAGCTTGTTGTTTCTGCTGTTCTTCTAATGCATCTTGTTGTGCTTTTTCGCGCCGAGTAGTGGCTGGGTCTTCCGCCATCATGGTGGCTTTAATAATAGGCACACTGGGCTGAATAATTTTTACCTGCCTAGCAAGTGAACCCTGCCAAACCAATAACACCAACACTAGCAAATGCAAAAGCAAAGCTAGAAAGATTGAGATTGGCATATTGACTGGCTTCACCCAAGGCTCCTACTAATCTTCTACAGGCTTTGAAATTAAACCCACCTGCGTTACACCAGCACCTTGCAGTTCACCCATAAGAACAACCACTTCACCGTAAGAAACACGGCGATCTCCCCTGACCAAGACGGGCAACTGAGGGTTTTGGCGCTTTAAAGCAGCCACTTGTTTAATAATAACGGAAAGCTCCATTGGGTCTTTAGAATCAGCGCCCATTTCTAAGTAATACAAGCCTTCTGCATCTAAAGAAATTACCAGTGGCTCTTGTTCAGCATCATTATTAATAGGCTGGGAAGTAACTTGTGGCAGCTCTACATCGACACCC
>JAAYGA010000110.1 GCA_012727935.1 Pseudomonadaceae bacterium
AAAATACAAACAAACTCACTAAAGCTCAAATTGATGAGCTAGCGACCTACTGTGAAGATGCAGAGCTTAAGCAACAAGAAATCATCAAGGTTACCGATAAATACCCAGAAATGACCTACCGTGATGCTTTTGATGTGCAGTGGGAAGTGCGCCGTCGCAAAGTGGCACGAGGTCATAAAATTGTTGGCATGAAAATGGGCCTCACCTCTTGGGAAAAAATGGCCCAAATGGGTGTTGAGCAACCCTGTTATGGTTACCTAGCCGACTACTTTAGCGTGCCTGAAGGTGGCGAAATAAAGATGGATGAATTGATTCACCCTAAAGTTGAAGCTGAAATTGCCTTTGTAACCAAAGCGCCACTAAAAGGCCCTGGTATACACATAGGTGATGTATTAAGAGCCACTGACTTCATTATTCCAGCCGTTGAAGTGATTGACTCACGCTATAAAGACTTTAAGTTTGATTTAAGAAGTGTGATTGCCGACAACTCAAGCTCTAGCCGTTTTATTACCGGTGGACGCATGGCACGCCTAGAAGATGTGGATGTTCAAAACCTAGGTGTGGTGATGGAAATTAACGGTGAAATTGTTGCTACAGGTGCTGGTGCTGCCGTGCTAGGCCATCCAGCGGCTTCGGTTGCCATGCTGGCTAACATGATGGGCGAACGTGGTGAAGAAATTCCAGCGGGTACGTTCATTATGACCGGTGGTATTACAGCGGCAGTGACAGTTAACCGTGGTGATTCGATTAATATCCGCTACCAAGGCTTAGGCAGTATTACTGCTAAATTTGTTTAGTGATTTTAGTTGTTTAGTGAGTAAGCGTTAACTAGAAAAATAAGGCTATGAGCCTATTGGCTTGTAGCCTCGTTTAAAAATACTGAAAGATTTATTTTGGAGCTAACATGCCTATTGCACAGCTGTATATATTAGAAGGGCGTAGTGATGAAGTTAAAGAAGCACTTATTTCTGAAATTACTGAAGCTATGGTGAAAACACTAGACGCACCCAGAGAAGTGGTTAGGGTTATTATTACTGAAATGCCTAAGCAACACTTTGGTATGGGTGGTTCTTCAGCTAAAAAGTTAGGTAAATAAGTTTTAATGAAACTTAAGTGAGAATGAAAATGAGCCAATCCACTCCCGTTGCTGAAGACCCTGCTAGTGCTGTCACCGTTGTTGTTTCAAGGCGTGTTAAATCAGGTTGTGAAGCCGAGTTTGAAAAATTAAGCACTGCCATGTCTAATACGGCAACCAAGTTTAAGGGGCATTTAGGCAGTAATATGTTTCGCCCTGCGACAGCCGATGACCCTGAATACCGTATTGTTTTTAAGTTTCTTACCCAAGCAGACCTTGAACATTGGCAAAATTCTTCTGAGCGATTAAAACACCTAGAAAGTTTTGAAGCCTTGCTTATTGCCCCAGCAAAAACTGAAGTGCTTTCAGGAATGGTGACTTGGTTTACCTTGCCCGCCCAAAACCCCGTTAAGCCACCACCAAAATATAAAATGACTTTAGTGAGTTGGTTGGCGCTCTACCCTTCAGTTTCAATTATTTTTTTGCTGTTTGGTGGTCTGCTTGAATCTGTTCCCTTATTGTTACGCACTCTAATTATTACCGGCATTCTTATGCCGTTAATGTCTTATGTGTTGATGCCGCGTTTTACCCGCTGGTTTGCTTTTTGGCTTTACCCTAAGCAGGAACAAAATCGAAGCTAAAGTTTTTTAGTTAAAGTTTGGGTGTGTCTGTTTTTATTGTCTAACTAGATAAACCCCGCACTCAGCATGGTGGGTGTAGGGAAACTGGTCAAAGAAAGCTAACCGCTCAATTCTATGCGTAAGCGTTAGTGTTTTTAGGTTTTCTACAAGCGTTGCTGGGTTGCAGGAAATATAGATAAT
>JAAYGA010000111.1 GCA_012727935.1 Pseudomonadaceae bacterium
CAGCACGATTATTATTGATGAGCCAGAGCTAGGTCTTCACCCTTATGCCATTACCTTGCTGGGTGCATTATTACGTTCTGCCTCTACTCGAACCCAAGTCATAGTATCAACACAATCCGTTGCATTACTGAATGAATTTGAAATTGATGATCTGGTTGTTGTTGACCGAGAAGATGGTGGCTCCGTGTTTAAGCGCCTTGATGAAGCTGAATTTGCAACTTGGCTAGAAGATTACACTCTTGGCGAGCTTTGGCAGAAAAATATCCTAGGTGGGAGGCCTTCACGATGATTCGTGTGCATGTGATTTGTGAAGGGCAAACGGAGGAGATGTTTGTTAATGAATTGTTGCAGCCTGTTTTTTTAGCTAAGAAAATTATTTTAGTACCAGCTTTAGTGGGCAAACCTGGGCGTAAAGGCGGTAACTTTAAATTTGAACGCCTGCATGCTGATGTTGAAAAGCGCCTGCTTGGCGATTCAACTGCCTATTGCACAACTTTTTTTGATTATTATGGATTACCCCAGTCATTTCCAGGTAAAAACGCCTACGCTGCAGATGCTGATATTCAAAACAAGGCTTTGGCAGTAGAAGAAGCAATGACTAAGGAGTTGCAGCGTCTTCTTGGTGATAATCCTATGCGTCGCTTTATTCCTTTTGTGCAAATGTATGAGTTTGAAGCATTACTTTTTAGTAACCCTATAGCTTTTGCTGAAGGTATAGATAGAGCACACCTTGCTAAGCCATTACAAGCAATTGCTGAACAATTTACCAGCCCAGAACATATTAACGACAGCCCTCATACTGCACCTAGTAAACGTATAGAAGCTTTAATCAATGATTATGAAAAGCCTTTAATGGGTACCTTAGCTGCATTAGAAGTAGGCCTAAGAGCAATGCGTGAAAAATGCACTTTATTTGATGCTTGGTTAAAACGTCTAGAAGACTTGTCTGCTGATGGCAGTGGGGCTCAATAGAGAAAAGGTTGGGTTTTAGTTTAACATAAAAATAGTTACAACTATTCAAGTCAGCAACAATTTCCTTGGCCGTTTATAGGTTGCTTAAGGCTTGTTTTCTCAAGATGCTAAATGGTCAGCTTAGTCCATTTTTTGCTCTGCGATAGTTGCTCAAACAGGGCTATTAAGTAAGAAGTCGGCTTGAAACAGATTGTCACGTACCGGTACCTCAACAATTAGTTAAAAGAAAGCGATGAAGATGTATTAGATGTCGGGTTTCAATATAATAATCAACGAAAGGTTATGCTTAGTGGGATAGAGTCATATATGAATGTTGATTTAGGTATTGAAGCTAATGAGATAGGAGTAATTGATCAGGAAAAACTATTTGAAATCCTAATATCTAAAAAATATGAGCTACTTAGCAATATGGGTAGTCTAAAAATTTTAAGAGGAAGTAAATAGTAGTGTATTAATCATGTAGCTGATTTAGTTTGGTTCTATTTTTATAAATAATATCAAATTAATATGCTTAACCATTTACCCCTATCATAATCGCTAGCATGTGAAACACATAGCGGATAAGAGATGATGAATAGCGACTCATTTTTGCTTTTCTCTTGGCCAGAATATTAGCCTCATTACTATGCTTTAAATGCAAATAAGCATGAATGCTTTGGCTTGCAGGTAAGTTGTCATCTTGAATAGATCCAAACTTAAAGCTCTTCCACTTATTCAGCTCTAACTGTTTAACAGCATTTGGCACAGCTAAATGAAGATGCCATCTTTTTAATGGTATCGCTTCTTCAAGAATCTTTATAAATCGTTCTAGCTCAGTGTGGTCAGTAAATCGGATACCGGATTTTGAGGTCATGCTATTGTTCAGCCAATAATTAATAACCCAAATTACTCCCTCTCTATCTACCTTAAATATATCACGAATTTTATTGATGCTATTGTCTATTTCAACTAAAACTGAGCGATCATTAGGTCGTGCTGGCAGTAAAGGTTTTCCAATATTGGTTTTTACTCTACTCTTTGAAAATAAACGAGTATTACCGTGAATTGTAGTTATCTGTTGAAGCGCTGCTGCATTATCTATCCACTGTCTAATTCGTTTTTCATCAACTGCATAACTTACGGCAGCCACGACTATTGAGTCTCCGTCTTCTATCGCCTTTAATACCGCATAGCAGTCAGTTACATTTGCAGCCCTTTGTTGTTCTGTAGCTTCGACTGGCTGGTTTATCTGTATAGGTTTTGGCTCAGAAATAGTATTCGACTTAGATGTAAGCCTTTTCTTAATTTGGTTTGAAAGTTCGTTTAAATTAAAACTGTGATCATGTTTTGGTGGGTTGTCTAAAGCTCTGACTTTTAGCTGATGATTAAGGTAGCCGCTAGATAATCCGCTAATGTAACGGCTTTCTGTCAGAGTTAGTGCAGGATTATAGTCTTCTAGACGTTTAGATAAAATAAGGTCAGTAATGTGAATGTAGTTAGTAAAAGTTGTTTCGGGTGTTAAATGTCCAGCAATACCAGAAATAACCCAAAAAGCGTCGCGCTTACTTTCTGGGTTTGTTGAATAAAGTTCTTTTCTGATTTCTGCTGCCTGCTCTTTTGTATAGGCGGTAAGCATTTCAATAAGCTCGTTATTCCCGTCCATTACTAACATTAAATTGGTAAGAGCACTGTGTCTAAGGTGGTGAAAAGTTAAATTTAAATAACCTTGTTTTACCAAACTACGCTTGATTAGCTCACTTATAGAATGCCCCTTGTGGGGTATCGTAGGGCTGTGGGGAAGTGAAAATAAAAGTGTATTGGGTTGGTTTTGACTGAAAGCTCTTCGTCTGCCTAAATAGTTTTTAAAGGCACTTAGCTCATTATTTAGCAGCAATGGGGTGAGTGGAATTTTTCTTAAGGCCGAGTCGGTTTTATTATTGCCATAACGGTTGTTAACTATAAATAGCCATGGGTTACCAGATTCTTCAATATCGGATAATCTTAACTTCAGTAGCTCACCACGTCTTAACCCGGTGCGGTAGGCTAAAATTACCAGCAGTCTTAGTCCTTCAACAGCATGAGGATCTAGGTCATGTACATTGTTAATGTTGCTTAAAATGGCTTGGTAACCCAGCTCTGGAATATAGCCTGCATTTATTATTACTTGATTACGTGTTGGGCCAGCTCCTAGAAAATATTCCTTTAGGGTTGGTAAACCATATTGGAAGCTTGCAAAAGCATGCAGGTCACTTAAGCGGCCACGAAGGTATTCTTTGGCATTGGGTTTTTCTTTTAGGGACAACATAAGCTCATAGATTGACTCTAAATCGGCCTCATCAAAAGCACTCAAATCCTGATCACCAAAATAATAAAACCAAAGATCCCCTACCTCAATAAAATAACGTAGAGCGGTACTTATTTTATTGACAGATAAACAGCTTATTAACCAGTTGATTAAAGTTAACTCACTAGTGGTTTGCTCACTGTTAACTAGCTGTTGGAGTGCTACGGTGGCTTGACTTGCTGAGCGCTTAATTTCATTGTCTTCAGTCTGCAAAGCAGACCTAATTTGTGCAGATAAGTCATCAGCTCCATGATGGAGTTTTACTTTGCCACTTTTAACATCACTTGGCTTTATGTTATCCCAAGGAGTGATTTGCAAAAATTCAATTGAACTCGTTAAGTTTTGGTTGGGTCGTTGGTATATCCAATCTATGTGGTGCTCAGGAAGTAAAGATACGGTACTTTGTCTGCCGGCAGCACACTCTAATAAGACCTGGGGTATTTCAACCTGATCTAGCATTTCGGTGACTGACTGCGCCCCAACACAGAACTGACTTAACTTAAGTAGTTTGGTATTAGGTGAAGCGATAGCTAGCCTTTTTCTTATCAAGTCCCAAGTGTTTTTTACATCGAAATCTTGTAGGGGGGTAGCATCTTTTCTACTGTTATGGAAGGAGTTGATCAACCCCAGTGTAAAGCTATTAGGATAAAAGCGATAAAGCGTTCTATTTATGACTGTGTCATTTTCAACACCTCGACAGTTAATAGGGTCAGTAGCTGAAACCCATGCTAGGTCAACCCAAAACAAACCCTTCATTTCGTTAAAGGGTTTGCTTTGAGTTGATAAGGTGTTCGCAAGGCAAGCTACAGCTCTTGGATTTGCTAATCCGCTATGAATTACTGCAGAAATCAGCGCATCGGCCAATCTTTCTAAGCTGTCTTTTGGAGGCGAGCTTTTACTTTTAATGTCATCACGCCAAGCCTTATGCAAGCGGCCAACCTCGGTACCAACACGAAAAAAAGATGCAGTTCGGCTGGTTTTTGAACGACGAATTTTAATTAGGTTGGCAGGTACACGTAAATTCCACCGACCTATTCTATTACCCTCTGTGATGTAGCTAGTAATATACTGATAGCAAAGTCTTAGACGTTTTATGTCTTTATATTCATTCTGAATGTAAGTAGTAAATGCTTTGAGCTGATGTTCATACTCATCTAGTTTGACGGGCAACTTATGTAAGGCTGGCATGTGATGAGGCATCCAGTTCTTCATTTTTTCTCGGATTTCGTCCGCAGCTTTAGATTCCTTCCCCTTTCTAATACTAGCCCTACGTTTTGCACCATAAAGTGAAGATGGTTTAGTCATGGTATGCACTCCAACCATCTAGTTTTTTAATTTTGAGTTTTTCCATTTCTAACTGAATACAGTTAGCCACTTTTTTTAGACTACTGATGGATAAGCCACTGTGTTTTGCCAACCCTTCTTGACCTGGTTTTGCATGCCCCATCCAAGTATCGATGGTTTCTCCTGTTATCCCTTGGTTAGAAAGAAGGGTTCTCAAGTAGTGGCGGTGCCAGTTTAAGGGAAGGGCAAAAACGTCACTGATTAAATTTTTAACAATGCTTGGTGTGATCGGCAGGATAGCGTTCCTTTTGTCAAAGCTAAAAAAGAATAGGAAAGGAGCAGTTCCATCAAGTGCTCTTAATAAGTAGTTAGCAGCATCAGGATTACTGAAAAATAAATGTTCTTTTAAAACGGCAAGATGAGCTAGGTAGGCGTTGATTTGTTCAGCCGCTATTTTGGGTAATACAAGGGTTCTTGAGGCATCAACATCACGTACTTCTTTATCTGAAATAAAGATCTTTTCATTGTACAAGTCAACTGATTTAAGGTCTTCAAAAGGATCATTGACGGGACGGTGGCCTGTAGAAAAATTAAGGAGGTAAAGCACATACAGGGTATAGCGGTTGTGGAAATCTATTAAGTTAGGGTTGTTGCTCAACTTAGACTCTAAGTGAGAAAAAAACATAGTAATGACTTTATCTTTAACTTGAAGCTTGGAGCCACCAAGATAAGCAGGGTTAATGGGGTTAACCTGTAAATTTGGGATAGATGGTTTTAAAACCGCAGTTATGAAAAGGTCATAGGCCTCATGCAGTTGTTTGCCATTAAATTGTTGGTAATAAATACCAGCAGGTTGAATGGATGGATTGCCAGTTAAGAGAGCTATAACTACATCATCAACACCATTGCGATGTAAAAAATAGCTAAGGTAGTCTGCTACTCGTGATGCGGTTAGCCTTACTGAGTAAGTTTTATTTAGGTATGCCAAAAATTCATCAACGTAAGGTTTTAGCTCGACTGTATCTTTTTTAATTGAGTATGCAGGTGGCTGTACACCAGAAAAAAAATAAGGAATTGGCAAAATAACTTTAGCGGACAGTTGAGTGAGTAATTTACGCAGTTTTCCATCTTGTTGGTGTTTAGGCAGGTCGGGAAGGTATATCCAGTAATACCAATTGCCGTAAGCATTTAACGTATAGGCATCACCTGCTTTATTAAAATTTTCAAATGACTCAACTAATTCTGCTGTGCACAATTGCTCAAGTCTTCTACCTGTTACTAGCATAAGATAGATAAGCTGAGTTTCAAAAGGATGGCTTGCTGAAAAATCTTGGATTCCCTTTAATAGAATAGCAATTTCGTGTTCAGTTAATGAGGACCAAGATGATGTCAGGTTTTTTTCTCGACGCTCAATTTGGTTCGCAACAGTTCTTGCATAGATTGCAGATAATGCTGCAGAGTTAGCAATGTGTTTTGATACGCTACTATCAGTAGCAGCTTGAATGAATTTAGTTTTTGGAGCGTTATCTGCTGTAAACTCGTGAGAGTTAATCGTTTTTGTTGCCTGCTCGGTGACTGTTTCCACAAACTCTAAATAGGGCGCTTCCTCTTCATCGACTAGTGCTTGTTTTATAGAAACTGAATCTTTTTCTTCGTTCTTGTTGATTCGTTTTAGTGTAATGGGCGCTGAAACACCCCGTGATCTTTTGTTCTTCAGCTCTTGATTATAAACATCCTCAATAATGCGCCTTATTGGTTGCAGTCTTCGCTTAAGTGGCAGAATTACATCGGGCTGCTCAAAATAAGTGTTAATGGCTTTGACTATCTCAGGCAGTGCTAGCGAAGCAGAAGGAACATTTTTGTTGATCTCACTGTTATGTTTTTTTTGTTCAAGTGAGACGAATAATCGATAAGCGTTAACCGCACTTGCAACACGAGAAGGGTCTGAAAATAGACGAAGATGCTCTAAAGCGGTAGAAATAACCAGTCCGTGCCATTTGAATAAGACACTGCTTTCATCTGCTTGAATACATAAACAAGCAGCAGTTGGAAACTCAGTCAGCTCGCGCTTCTCAGCTATTTTAGCTAAGAGGGCATCAAGTTGACTGTAAAACCCCGGGGGGAGTTCTTTATAAGGACCGACTAGGTAATCGGAATGATGGAGTTTAATTGCATCAGTTAAGTCAGAATCTTGTGAGTGTTGAAGATAGAAGGTGAGTATTTCAGCCATTCTACCTAGCAGTAATTGCTCATCTTCATGAGGTAATTTATTCCAAAGCTTAACTTTTTTATTCATCCAAATTACCTAAATACTGTTCAAGCTGCGATACTTTTTTTTCTTTTTTATCGATCTTTGTACGAACTTGTGAGCGTGTTAAGTTGGCTATTTTTTTAATATATGAAACCGGCATTTTATTGCTGCCATCTTTAAATGTTCCTTTGACTATAAGGGGTGATAATTCAATTAATGTTTTTAGATATTTAAACTGAGACCTGTCTTTTAAATAGGGTATCCATTTGGTTATCTCAGATCGATAAGCCCAATCAATAATCTCATCTATTGTTATATTTTTATGAATGATGGCGGTAGCTTTTTTAATATCACGCTTTTTTAACTCTACCAAAGTATCCCAGTTTCCAAAAAAATAGTACTGATTATTGTTATTTTTAATGACGTGCAATGGCTTATTTTTTTGTATAAAAATAAGCATTTCATCGGTCAATTCAGAAAAAATCTTCTCAGAATCAACATCCTTTGATAGTAGATAAAGCTTGTCTAGCTTTGGGTGGCACTGGATGTTTTGTAAATTTATAGTTGTGATATTCATGAGGTACAATTCCCTAATTTTCCGTCAAAAGTTTAGACAGCAGATTTTGGCAGGGTTCAATTGTGGTCAAAAGTAAC